>NZ_NHNG01000729.1:0-1115 GCF_002287155.1 Arsenophonus sp. ENCA | reverse complement strand
CGACAAAACCTCCTCTAAGCTAACTCTATCCGCTCACCGGAGTCCGAGAGCAAGCGAACGGACGAGGAAGCGGAATATAACCATGGGTTATTTTTAGTGTTTAAGGTTGACTTTCAAGACGGTAACTCAAGCCCAGAGCTGGCTTGGCTTTACAGCGTTCCACCTAACCAAGGGCAAAACCACCCCTACGGGCTGTTATCTGATATAGGCTTGTTTTAGTGCAATTCACAGGAAACCTTTCTTCTTATGGTAGTAATATGTACGGCGACTAATACCTAGTGTCTCCCAAGGCTTCAACTGTTCAATTGACGTTGCAATAATTGGCCTACCGCCGCCCTTGCTCATAAGCCCCCCTCTAGCGCCGCGTATGGCCTGAATCTCTGGCGAATGCGTCCTAGCGACATACTCAGCAAAGGCTTTCTCTGTGAAGCGCCTATGAGTCCATTTGGCGACACTCTTGGCAATCGCTTTAACCTCTGGCTCACTGAGGGGAACGGGGAACTGGACGTTATAGCCCATTGCACGCTCAAAACACGCTGCGAACCACTGTGCGTCGGGTAGCAAGAGCGTATTTCTGCGCTCCCGCCCCCTAAGAGGCTGTCGCAAAAGCTCATGTTATCGATTAAAATTTGCTTTATTCGTTTTAAACGCAGATCTTTTATGACCGTATTTACTCGCAAACTGGAATCGCCATCTCACACCAAACGTAAGTTTGTCAAAGCGCAAAATCTACCTATCTTGGAGGGTTCTGTTTCCCTTTGCGATTATCTCAAGCAAATTGGTGAACGTAGGGCATTTATTGTCACAGAGATTTTGGATGAACAAGACTGGGTACCTTTCGAACGCTGTTATTCTTCAACAGGTAGAGCGCCGTATTCTCCTCGTTCAATGATGGGAATTTTGCTTTATGGGATCATGAAAGGGCATAGTTCGCTCAGAGCACTTGAAAATCTGGCGCGTTTAGATTTGGGATGTATTTTTGTCAGCAATGGCGTGACACCTGATCATGCCAGCCTTGGACGTTTCATTTATCAACATCAGACTGTCCTGACGGGCAGTTTTTTTAAAGAACTTACATTATCCGTTTTTCTTCGTACCCAATCTGGGGTTTCCTG
>NZ_NHNG01000800.1:0-1119 GCF_002287155.1 Arsenophonus sp. ENCA | reverse complement strand
TCAGTATTACGTTTGAGTTCCCTGCTGACAGTTGAACGAGAAAGCCCCAATTCTCTAGCAATAGTGGCCTGAGTAACACCGTCAATTATTCGTTTTTCGATATAAAAACGCTCATGTAAGTTCAAATGTTTTCCCTTCATACAACAGTATCTCTTATGGGGTCATTACAGTAATTTTATCTATGTATGACCAAGGATTTACTTTGTTGCATTTCGTTTGGGAATTGGCGGAGGAGTTGCCGTCATAGAAGCAATAAAACCTGCAATAAAAGTAGCGGCTGAGCTGGTTAAAAACCATGAACCCATAATAAATCCCATCAAGCGTTGAGGTAATAGCTGCGCAACCATTGCTAGTCCCAAGCCAGAAATCATCAACTCACCAATACTTTGCAATCCATAAGAGAGAACTAACCATTTAACAGAAACAATACCTGCTTCATTCGCAAACTTTGCGCCTAATGGTAATATAAGAAATGCTGTCGAGCAAAGTACCATGCCGATTGCAAATTTATAAGGCATAGGCAAATTATCACCCATTTTATTATATATCGATGCAAGTATCGGACTAGCAAGCATGATCCAAAGTGGGTTCAAAGCTTGGTATTGCGCGGGCTCAATACTAATACCCAAAATATTATGCTCTACATTGTGTATAGCAAAGAAATTTAATGATGTTGGCATCTGACTATATAGTACAAAAAATACAACTGCCTCTATCATTAAAATAAAAGCCACAATCATTTTTCTGCGAGCGGTACCCTTTAATGCAATAGTTTCCTTAACAAAAATAATTACAATAAAGCATGAAATGATTGCCAGGGCGCCAATTCCCAAACGAAATGCAACAAAGTAAATCCTTGGTCATACATACACGAGTTTCGCAGTCTCTAAAAAAGAAGTATAAATTTAAAAACAAGAAAAAATCAGGATATTCATATTTTGTCCGGTTATCCATGCATTAAAGATATCTATAAAATATTCTTGCAAGTAAGCAGTGTAAGATACTCTAGTTTGGCGTTATCAGAAGTCAGCCCATCGCCTTTATCTCATGACACGGTTAGCCGATGGTTAAAAAGTAGATGTTTCCGCCCTAAAGACCTATGGCGATTAGTTGAACCTT
>NZ_NHNG01000154.1:0-553 GCF_002287155.1 Arsenophonus sp. ENCA | reverse complement strand
TGAGCAAAAATGGGCGCCGTCACGATAAACGCTTACTCGATAAAGTCGATATAATTCGCCATATTCCTCCTGAGGTAACCATCTGGGCAGATACCGGTTTTCAAGGTATAGATAAACAGCATCCTAATACACAAATCCCAAAAAAAGGAACTCGAAAAAGACCTTTATCGCCTGAACAAAAACAAGAAAATAAAATAATCTCGGGCATCCGTATTACAGTTGAACACGCCATCGCGGGTATCAAGCGCCTCGGTTGCATGACCCAAATTTTACGGAATCGTAGACCCTTTATTGATGATACCTTCTTACTCCTTAGCGCAGGTCTTTGGAATTTCCATCTCAGAACAGCGTAAAATTTACTTCAATCACCGAAACACCCTTATTTCACTATTAAGCAACACGCTTATTCAATAAAGTACTGCCTCGCCTGTTTCCCTTTTTCGTTACGCTCAACCATTGAGAGTTCTTTCGCCATATCGATGCTGATGCAGTAGTCTTTCATTGGACGTTGGCGAGATTTTGCACTCCCCGATTTTGGGGAGCTCAAATTTTC
>NZ_NHNG01000302.1:0-1125 GCF_002287155.1 Arsenophonus sp. ENCA | reverse complement strand
TGCAATTATTGAACAAAATAGAGCAAAGAATTTTGTTCATGGTGGATACTATATGATGTCTCGTGAGGCTGAAAAAAATCTTAGGGCATTGCAGCAAGAGAGTCCTGCAGCATCACTAGTATTTAGTGTTATACGAGAACATATGCAGATTGGTACAAATGCGGTAACTATATCTAATAGTGCTTTATGTAAAATTATAAACAAATCTAGAGCAACTATTACAAGGGCTATATCTCATTTAGCAAAACATAATTATGTACAAATAATAAAGACGGGAAATGTTAATACTTATGTTGTTAATGAAAGAATCGCTTTTGCTGGAAGTCCTTCGCAAAGAAAAGCTGTTTTTTCCGCCACTGTTGTTGCTCATGAATGTGAACAAGAAAAAGGATGGGAAGAAGTTAAGAAACTTAAAGCTGTTCCTATAATTTATAGCGAAAATGAAATTATTTATGACTAATTAATTGTAGTAGCTCAGACTTGATCTGACAGTTACCGGTTATTTATACAGTATCTGTCAGGCTAAATTTGATTTAAATCTTTTTCTCTCCAAATTTGTTTTCCATCGTGTAAAGTTGCTATGGGTGTTCGACCGCAACACATTTTTCCTTGATGAGTACGCTGGTTATTGTATTCCTCTAACCATTTATCTAAATCAGTTTGTAATTCCTCTAAATTACCGTAGATTTTCTTACGAAAAACTACCTGGTAGAACTCTTGTAATACGGTTTTATGAAAACGTTCACAAATTCCATTAGTTTGAGGCGAGCGTGCCTTAGTTTTTGTGTGATCAATATCGTTGATAGCCAGATAAAGTTGATAATCGTGATGCTCAACTTTACCACAATATTCACTACCTCTGTCCGTCAGTATACGTAATATCGGTAATCCATGTTGGGCATAAAAAGGCAGAACCTTGTCATTTAATAAATCCGCAGCAGTTATCGAACTTTTCGTTGTGTAAAGTTTACAATGAACGACTTTGCAGTAAGTATCAATATAAGTTTGTTGGTAGATACGACCAACACCTTTTAAATGACCAACATAAAAAGTGTCCTGCGACCCCAGGTAACCCGGATGTGCTGTTTCAATCTCACCACTGGCTTCATCATCCTGTGCTTTCTT
>NZ_NHNG01000126.1:0-1135 GCF_002287155.1 Arsenophonus sp. ENCA | reverse complement strand
GGGCAACCGAGTCACTGGCTGGTATGGGCGTCGATGGACGTACCTTAGTGTCAAAAAATACTTATCGTTTCCTCAATACGCTATATACGATGGGTCCTTCTCCGGAACCCAATATGACAATTCTTTGGTCAGAAAAGCTGCCACTGAATTTCAAAAAATTTGCCGCCAAAGTGTCTATTGATACTTCATCAATTCAGTATGAAAACGATGATTTGATGCGACCAGACTTTGACAATGATGACTATGCGATTGCCTGCTGTGTCAGTCCGATGATCGTCGGTAAACAGATGCAATTTTTCGGCGCACGCGCAAACTTGGCCAAAACATTGTTATATACCATTAATGGTGGTATTGATGAAAAATCTAAACTGCAAGTTGGTCCTAAAATGCCTGCCATTACCGATGATGTACTCAATTTTGATGTAGTAATGGACAGAATGGATCACTTCATGGATTGGCTAGCCACGCAATATGTAACTGCGTTGAATGTCATTCACTATATGCATGATAAATATAGCTACGAAGCAGCCTTGATGGCACTGCATGATCGCGATGTTTATCGTACCATGGCGTGTGGTATTGCGGGTCTTTCCGTTGCCGCTGACTCATTATCAGCGATTAAATATGCCAAAGTTTCGCCTGTCCGTGATGAAGATGGTGTTGCGATTGATTTTAATATTACCGGCGAATATCCACAATTTGGTAATAATGATAATCGGGTCGACGATATTGCTTGCGATTTAGTCGAACGCTTCATGAAGAAGATCCAGCAATTACGGACTTACCGCAATGCTGTGCCAACGCAATCAATTCTAACCATTACCTCGAATGTGGTCTATGGTAAAAAAACCGGTAATACTCCTGATGGCCGCCGCGCTGGTGCACCTTTTGGCCCAGGTGCTAACCCAATGCACGGCCGTGATCAGAAAGGAGCGGTCGCCTCTCTGACTTCGGTGGCAAAATTACCCTTTGCTTACGCCAAAGACGGTATCTCTTATACTTTTTCTATTGTGCCTAACGCATTAGGTAAAGATGATGAGGTACGTAAAACCAATCTGGCCGGACTGATGGATGGTTATTTCCACCATGAAGCCAATATTGAAGGTGGGCAACATCTAAACGTTAATGTCATGAA
>NZ_NHNG01000132.1:0-1138 GCF_002287155.1 Arsenophonus sp. ENCA | reverse complement strand
TGAGCAAAAATGGGCGCCGTCACGATAAACGCTTACTCGATAAAGTCGATATAATTCGCCATATTCCTCCTGAGGTAACCATCTGGGCAGATACCGGTTTTCAAGGTATAGATAAACAGCATCCTAATACACAAATCCCAAAAAAAGGAACTCGAAAAAGACCTTTATCGCCTGAACAAAAACAAGAAAATAAAATAATCTCGGGCATCCGTATTACAGTTGAACACGCCATCGCGGGTATCAAGCGCCTCGGTTGCATGACCCAAATTTTACGGAATCGTAGACCCTTTATTGATGATACCTTCTTACTCCTTAGCGCAGGTCTTTGGAATTTCCATCTCAGAACAGCGTAAAATTTACTTCAATCACCGAAACACTCTTATTTCACTATTAAGCAACACGCTTTATGATGGCGAGTCTTCCTGACGTTCCCTTTCAACATGGCACCTTCACGATGCCTGATGCCCTGTGGCCGTTATTTGAGAACAACCGTTGGTTGCTAGGCCACCTGTTCGCCCTCGCTGCTGATAATTTGCTTTATGCCGCAGAGCAAAGAGGTCTCACCCTTGGCATTTTCGGTGCTCTTCACACCTACGGACGACAGCTTAACTGGAATTGCCATATTCATCTGTCGTGGACTACAGGCGGCATCAATGATCACGGCAACTGGAAAAAGATGTCGTTTTGCCTGCCAAAGGTTAGAGAACGCTGGATATGGAATGTCCGACAGTTCCTGCTGTCAGCTTGGGAGAAGCTAATCTTGCCTGCGGAATTGGTTCATCTGCGTAATTACGATGAGTGGAAACGTTTTATTCTCAGTCTCGGAAAAAACGAAGAAGGTAAGGATTACCGCCAATTCCCAAACGAAATGCAACAAAGTAAATCCTTGGTCATACATAGATAAAATTACTGTAATGACCCCATAAGAGATACCGTTGTATGAAGGGAAAACATTTGAACTTACATGAGCGTTTTTATATCGAAAAACGAATAATTGACGGTGTTACTCAGGCCACTATTGCTAGAGAATTGGGGCTTTCTCGTTCAACTGTCAGCAGGGAACTCAAACGTAATACTGATCCCGCTTTCCATGGACTTTATTCTTGCAGAAGAGCCGATACCTTAGCGAAAGCCAGAC
>NZ_NHNG01000417.1:0-5944 GCF_002287155.1 Arsenophonus sp. ENCA | reverse complement strand
TGTACAAACTAAAATCAGAAAAAGAGAAAATCTGCACGGTGGGATATTGTTGAAAAAAAAATTCCACCCCTTTTGCGACAGCCTCTTAGGGGGCGGGAGCGCAGAAATACGCTCTTGCTACCCGACACGACATGCATTTCAACAATTTTAAGCCTTTCTAATGGCGAACCAGCTCATGATGATAGAAGTCTGAATGAAGCAATTTCACAGTTACATCATTGGCAAATGATATTACAGAGTGTTGTCGGACAAATTTCCAAATAACGCAGCTTCCTATGGTATTTCTCAAAAAGGCATCTATTACTTCAAAGGTTTTCGATACATTAACGAGTTCTATTATAAACTTGATAGGATCCCATTTTGGCTTGATAATAAATTTGAGATATGAAAAATATCGCTATTACTTTTATTACGAATTCAGCGCATTAGCCAAGTAGGAATCTCACTTCGTTTAAAATTGAAGTCTCAGATTCTATCTGGATTGATGGATATGGGAAACGCTGACGCTCTTAATTTTTAGCAAACATTTTCGTCAAAGTAACTAGCTGATCTTGCGAAACAGATTGATTTACCTGTGATAAATAATTTTTCATCGCTGCCTCAAGAGTGTCAAAGTCACAACACTTGCTAATTAAGACTATTGCATAACCTTTTGAGACAATTTTATATAGCTTATTCGCTCTCTTCTGGAGCTTTTCTTTATTCTTACGCAAATACTGCTGTTGTAAATTAAGAAGATTTTGATACTTTGGCGCTTGTGCTGATAGATCTAATAGGTTTTTTTCAGAACTTAATACAGGAACCATATTGTTTAGCTGTACCATTCCAAGTTTGTTCTCTTCATTACCTAGTTCGTGCATTTTGAAAATTAGAGGGGAGGTATCTGGGATGCTGTCCTGTTTTGATTTGTATGAAGTCAGCGGAGCTAAAAATTCTACTCCATTGACCTCAAGCACAACACCAATATACGGTCTTCCTTTATTCTCTCGAACTTTTCCATCACAACTTTTTAAATATTTGATGTAGGCATCATCAATAACGTAAAATTTCACCAATCAACTCCTTGATAGCAAAAAGCCTCGCAAAAGCGAGGCTAATAATTTTTTTAACTCCACACTTGACGGTAGTGACTCACCGATTCTTTTAACTTCACACTTAACGGTAGTGACTCACCTTTGACTTGATTATAATTCGACTAAAACATTAGTCAACCAATATTGTACAACCACTTTTTGTTAAAAAGTGAAATAAATATTTAATAGATTCAATAACAAACGTCACAATCAGTAAAAACCTTTATTTTTTAATTGGTTACAATCTATGCAATTTGGTGTGCTGATACTCTTCTTCCATAAGTTAGCATCGTCACCAGGATGAGTGAAATAACGGACACTTGAAGAACCTTAGATAGAAGTTTTAGCCGTTATTCTGTCCTATTAACAATATGTTTAACCATTAATCTTACTATATTAGCCACCATTCTTTACGTTTCACAAACTTGGCTGATAACCAAAAAGTTCTCAAGTGGATATTACATTTATAAATAAAGGTGAACCCCGGATCACGGGGCTTACAGATTGAAATTTAACAAATAACTCTACGTATTTTTTAAAACGGAATATCATCATCGAAATCAATGGGTGGCTCAGCTGGTGTAGCTGGAGCAGTTTTACCGGAATGGGCAGCAGGCGCTGGCGCGTTACCACTAAACTGTTGGGTTGGTTGCGGCTGTTGTGGTTGCCCCCAACCACCCGCTGGATTATTTTGTGGCATGCCTTCTTGTGAGCCACCACGCGCACCTAACATTTGCATGGTACCACCAATATTCACCACCACTTCGGTAGAGTAGCGATCCTGACCATTTTGATCTTGCCATTTACGAGTTTGTAGTGAGCCTTCTATATAAACTTGTGAACCTTTACGCAAATATTCATCTGCCACTTCCGCCAGCTTGCCAAAGATCACAACGCGGTGCCATTCTGTTTTTTCCCGCATTTCACCACTTTGCTTATCACGCCAACTTTCAGAGGTTGCCAGAGTAAGATTCGCAACCGCACCACCATTTGGCATATAACGAATTTCAGGATCTTGTCCCAAGTTGCCGATAAGTATGACTTTGTTAATGCCTCTGCTGGCCATTCTCTACTCCTGATGAATTAATTTTTAATATTGCTAGTTTAACATGCTAACACGTTATTGAATATGCAAACCAAACCGTTGCCATTGCGCTTTGCGAAACGCCTTAGAAAATTATACTGCAATATTGCTAAATTTTTTCAAGTTTGGCTATTAAATTGCAGAATATGACTCCCTATACTGTACTGTATATTCATTCAGCCAAAATTGTGTAATAATAAAACGTTTTATTTATTGTTTGAATATGTTCTCATCCGGGATGTGGTATATGGATAACATTGAAGTCAGAGGTGCGCGCACCCATAATTTAAAAAATATCAATTTAATTATTCCTCGCGATAAATTAATTGTTATTACTGGGTTATCAGGTTCAGGAAAATCTTCTCTGGCATTCGATACCCTGTATGCAGAAGGTCAGCGCCGTTATGTTGAGTCACTGTCTGCCTATGCTCGGCAGTTTTTATCCTTAATGGAAAAACCGGATGTTGATCATATTGAAGGGCTGTCACCAGCCATTTCAATTGAACAGAAATCCACTTCACACAATCCACGTTCAACGGTAGGTACTATTACCGAAATCCATGATTATTTACGTTTGTTGTTTGCCCGTGTCGGCGAACCCCGCTGCCCAGATCACGATATTCCGTTAACCGCCCAGACGGTTAGTCAGATGGTTGATAATGTCCTGGCGCTGCCGGAAGGTAAGCGACTGATGTTGCTAGCACCGGTAGTTAAAGAACGTAAAGGTGAACATATCAAGCTACTGGATAATCTGGCAGCCCAAGGTTATATTCGTGCCCGCATTGATGGTGAAGTGTGCGATCTATCCGATCCACCTAAATTAGAACTACATAAAAAACATACCATTGAAGTGGTGGTTGATCGTTTTAAAGTTCGTGCTGACCTGGCACAACGGCTAGCTGAATCGTTTGAAACCACGCTTGAGTTATCAGGTGGTACTGCAGTTATCACTGATATGGATGACAACCAGGCAACCGAATCAGTTTTCTCCGCTAATTTTGCCTGCCCTGTCTGCGGTTATAGCATGAGCGAATTAGAACCGCGCCTGTTTTCTTTTAACAATCCAGCGGGTGCCTGTAGTTCCTGTGATGGGCTCGGAGTACAACAATTTTTCGACCCAGAACGCGTGATCCAAAATGAGGAAATTTCTTTAGCTGGCGGGGCAATTAGTGGTTGGGATCGCCGTAATTTTTATTATTTCCAGATGCTACAGTCGTTAGCTAAACACTATAAATTTGATGTTGAAGCCACATTTAGTTCGTTAGAACCATCGATTAAGCAAATGATCTTATATGGCTCCGGCAAAGAAGCGATTGAATTTAAATATCAAAACGATCGCGGCGATGTTACTGTCAGATACCATCCCTTTGAAGGGGTGATCCATAATATGGAGCGTCGCTATAAAGAAACCGAGTCGATGGCGGTACGCGAGGAGTTGGCAAAATATATCAATAATCGGCCATGTATTGCTTGCCATGGCACCCGCTTACGGCAAGAAGCCCGTTATGTATTTATTGAAAATACCACCCTGCCTGAAATTTCCGATTTTAGTATCGGCCATGCGATGACATTTTTCCAAACATTGCAGCTCAGTGGGCAACGGGCACAAATTGCGGAAAAAATTCTGAAAGAGATTAACGATCGGTTAAAATTTTTGGTCAATGTGGGATTAAATTACCTGTCTCTTTCCCGCTCAGCTGAAACATTATCCGGTGGCGAAGCACAGCGCATTCGGCTAGCAAGCCAAATCGGTGCCGGTTTAGTTGGTGTCATGTATGTATTGGATGAGCCATCAATTGGTTTACATCAACGAGATAATGACCGGTTGTTACAGACTCTGCTGCATTTACGTAATTTAGGCAATACGGTTATAGTGGTGGAACATGATGAAGATGCGATCCGTGCTGCCGATCACATTATCGATATCGGCCCAGGCGCCGGCATACATGGAGGACGCATTGTTGCTCAAGGCAACCTGGACGATATTATTAGCAATCCAGATTCATTAACCGGTAAATACCTTAGTGGTGAACGTAAAATCGCCATCCCGCCCAAACGAGTAGCTATCGATGCAGAAAAAACCCTGAAACTGATTGGTGCACAAGGTAATAATCTAAAAAATGTCACGCTGGAGTTGCCTGTTGGCTTATTTACCTGTATTACCGGCGTTTCCGGCTCAGGTAAATCAACTCTAATTAATGATACGTTATTTCCTATTGCTCAGCGGCAATTAAATAAGGCTACTAATGCCACTCCAGCAACTTACACCGATATCGAAGGTTTACAATATTTCGATAAAGTGATTGATATTGACCAAAGTCCAATTGGCAGAACGCCACGTTCCAATCCAGCCACTTACACTGGCGTATTTACGCCAGTACGTGAATTATTTGCCGGCGTACCCGAGTCTCGTGCGCGAGGTTATACACCAGGAAGGTTTAGTTTTAATGTCAAAGGCGGTCGCTGCGAAGCCTGCCAGGGTGATGGCGTGATCAAAGTTGAGATGCATTTTCTACCTGACGTCTATGTTCCCTGTGATCACTGTAAGGGCAAACGCTATAATCGTGAAACGTTAGAGATCAAATATAAAGGTAAAAATATTCATGAAGTATTAGAAATGACCATTGAGGAAGCACGTGAATATTTTGCTGCGGTTCCAGCGCTAGCGCGTAAATTGCAAACATTGATCGACGTTGGGCTTTCCTATATTCGCTTAGGTCAATCCGCAACAACCTTATCGGGTGGTGAAGCACAACGGGTTAAGTTATCTCGGGAACTTTCCAAACGCGGTACCGGCCAAACGCTCTATATTTTGGATGAACCGACTACCGGTTTACATTTTGCTGATATTCAACAACTGTTGCATGTATTACATCAACTCCGTGATCAGGGCAATACTATTGTGATCATTGAACACAATTTAGATGTGATTAAGACCGCCGACTGGATCGTTGATCTGGGGCCTGAAGGCGGTAGTGGTGGTGGTGAGATTTTATTTGCCGGTACACCCGAACAGATAGTCAAATGTAAGCAATCACATACCGCTCAGTTTTTAAAACCGATCCTAAAACGCGGTTACTAATCAGCAGTAATTTCCGCTATCGAAATTGAAAAATAGCCCGGCGCAGCTGCCGGGAACAATATTGCTCAACAATATTGTTGAGCAATAATCAAAGTGCAATATTTGATAATAAGAAATTCTTTTTTATGCTAGTTCCATGCTGATAATCGGTTTGGCTGCTGTCTCTGATGGCATAAATGCAAAAATTCTCCATCTATTGTATTATTAACAAAAGTTAACGATAAGAACGAATTTTCAGCAAGAATAATCTTAGGCTGATTCTTTCTTCTTCACCTTGTATCTTGAAAAGGGTTTAAAATAGCCACGAGTGAATTTGGCAAGGTGTATGCAGCCCGATTTCTCCTAGGGCTCATAGCCCGTAAGTCAGCTAATAAGCGTGTTGCTTAATAGTGAAATAAGGGTGTTTCGGTGATTGAAGTAAATTTTACGCTGTTCTGAGATGGAAATTCCAAAGACCTGCGCTAAGGAGTAAGAAGGTATCATCAATAAAGGGTCTACGATTCCGTAAAATTTGGGTCATGCAACCGAGGCGCTTGATACCCGCGATGGCGTGTTCAACTGTAATACGGATGCCCGAGATTATTTTATTTTCTTGTTTTTGTTCAGGCGATAAAGGTCTTTTTCGAGTTCCTTTTTTTGGGATTTGTGTATTAGGATGCTGTTTATCTATACCTTGAAAACCGGTATCTGCCCAGATGGTTACCT
>NZ_NHNG01000221.1:0-556 GCF_002287155.1 Arsenophonus sp. ENCA | reverse complement strand
CATTGTTGTTTAATGAATTACTGCTCTGGTAAAAATAAGCATTGTTATTTAATGAATGAATGATCTGATAAAAATAAGCATTGTTGTTTAATGAATGACTGATCTGATAAAAATAAGCATTGTTGTTTAATGAATTACTGCTCTGATAAAAATAAGCATTGTTGTTTAATGAATGACTGCTTTGATAAAAATAAGCATTGTTGTTTAATGAATGACTGATGAAAAATGAAATGAAACGAAAAATTGTTTATTTTAACAGGCAAAGTTAGGGCCACATGGCCCTTTCTTACACTTAATCTGTATAATCATAATATACATAATATAGAAAAACATAAAAACAATCATATAACAAATACAATAACTACAACAAAAAACTACTGTATTTTGATTTTTAACACACACACGCACACACACAAACACCAGCATCACACCGCGAGCACCTAAGGCAGACCATCCACGGACATCCGTCGGGCATAGAGCAACTTTAGTGCAGACACAAACCGTCCCCGGTTTTCAATGGATGTAATGGGATGCGGTAAGGAGTTCCAAAGGCGAC
>NZ_NHNG01000496.1:0-5975 GCF_002287155.1 Arsenophonus sp. ENCA | reverse complement strand
GATTAGTGGACAAAGTTATCGGTTAAAAGACAAGCTAAAAAGCGGTCAGCTACATAAAAAATTGAAAGCGGAACTGAGCGAGTAAATTAAAGGGGGTGGATCAGTTTTACTTTAGCAAAGTGGATCAGAATTCAATTGGCATTGACAATCCATCGACGTTCAAGTTATCCGGTAAGCTGGTTATGCTTGTACCGCTGAGGTCAAGCCATCCGCAAGCAATCAGGTTGTCCGGCAAACTGGTAATGTTCGTATCGCAGAGGTCGAGGTTTTCAGCGACGAAAATCTTATCTCCGTCAATGGAGTACCGGACCTTCTTTTCCTGCAACACTTCGATGAAGTCATTCATGTTCATGTCGTGCCCCTCACATCACTTAACTTAAAATCTATCCTGAAAAAAAACCTCGTCACTAGGAAGCTCCTGAGAATATTGCTGATAACCTCTTTCTACAGGCTTCCTATCGTCTTTATCCTGTAGCGTTTCAAGCTTCTTATCTATTGTTTGAGCGGGCAGCCCATTAATCTGTTCATCTAATGTTTGTTTTGTTTGAGCGATGAAGGGTAAGAGAATATCGAGGTTATAAGTTTCCTGTCCGTTCGCTTTTGTCTTTAGTGTTTTTTGCAGTACCAGCCCAACACGCTTATTGGTAAATTCCGGCGCTATATGTGTGTGCGCATTAATCATCTTGGTTGTTAACTGCTGAACGCCAGCGCAGCCCATGATGGCATGAATCATATTGACACCGTGCTTATTGGGCGTTTTATCTTTTTTGGTGTTGTATACATTAAGATAATTTGCTTTCTTGCCATCATCTGATTCAACCGAAAATTCAATTGATTCAGCACCGCCGCTACTGGTCATATATTTTGCTTCAAGAATCGTGACCACATAAGCGCCAGATTCATTGATAAATGCACTTTGACCGGCAGCTAATGCAGCCTCTTGATTGTACGCAAATGTAATATTATTCATTGATTAACTCACTTCGTTTGATTAATGCCATAGTAAGCGCAGATGGTGTCATCAACATATTTCAGGTCATTGTCAATGAGTGTTTCGTTAAACATACCCATTGGGCTTTTGCAGCAATCCATTCCGTTACTTTGCGTAGAAAAGAGGTAGTTACCGTTATTTACCGTCGCCCGTAAAACGATGGTAAAATAACTTTCTGGAACAATAACTTGGTCAACCATCTTTCCTATTGTTTTCATTTTAATCCTGCCTCGCTCATCTGTTTCACAGTGCGATAAGATATAAACTCGGCAATGTTTTGCTAATTTTCCAGCATTGCTCAAAATGAAATACACATGCTTTCCAATATCAGTAAACTTATCAAAACCTTTTTCGTTTGCTCTATCTACAAACTCACCGACCATTGAGTTTTGATAGTCATCAATAATAAGGATATCTCTATCATTTTTGCTCATGATTTCTTTAATGGCAATAGGATTCCTCACGCTATGAATGCAGCCGGGATTATTTAATTGGCTATTTGCCACCCAATCATTAGATTTAAAAGGTAATGGTTTATCTACGCATTGAATGAGGCGGGTTTTTTGTGGGTCAAGATTTCGCAGACTGGTTGACTTTCCCAGCCCCGATTCACCTAAAATTAATATTGCTATACTCATCTTGTGTTTCCTTTCGCTTAATTCTGCCCATCGTCCAATCAATTAAATTGAGGAAATCTTGTCTTCTCGTACGTAGTTGTGTGATTTCTGCTTCACAGTCTTTTCTTTCAAGACGATAGACAATCAACGGGCTATATTGCTCAGGAAAATCAGAGCAGTAGCTGACAAAATCAACCCAATCACGACCTGTACAATCAAGGTGACCTATGAGTTGCCATTTGTAGGCGGGGTCGAAAGATTCACGTTCCAATGTAGCAAAATGCACTGGAGCAGTTACCGACTTAATTTCAATTACCCCGTCACTGCCTACGAGACCGTCTGGACTATCGCCATAATCACCGAGGTCGAAAAATCCGCCATTGGTGACATCAACGTCCTCCTTAATTTCATATAGCATTCTAGCCATCGGCTCTTGTTCATGACCGCGTTGCATATGTGCATTAGAGTAGACGTGCTCGGACTTTTTTTTCTTGATGATTTCAAGCGCAATTTGTAGTGCATATTTTTTTGCCGATTCACCAAAAGCTTTCCCCTGGTTAGCCATAAAACAATGAAATTGAGATGCGGTAACCTTTCCTGTTCTCAGTTCATTCCACACTTCGGTATTTTGTTCTACATCATGCCACTGCATCATGCTGGCACCTCGTAGTAAGCATCACGGCATCGCATCAGATACAAAATTTGTTCGACTTTCTGGGTAACATCGTACAAGACTTCATCGAATCCGTCGGTAGTTTCCAGTGCTAGTAACCATGCGTCGTATTCATCGCCTTTATCTGCATCGGCGAGTTTTTGAGCAAGATAAGCGTTGCTTAAACTTTCGTATAAATATTCCCCGCCTGGCTGACAAAATTCCTCTTCTTCAACCGTTAATTTTTTTAGCGCGCGAAGAATTTCGTTTTCAGTTTGAATGTCCATGCGGTTTCCTTCTTCGGCGGTAAATTAATGTCTTTTCCCCTGCCCAAAAGCACCACCGCTAACCGTTCCTGAATACCCAAGGCGATACTTACTGCTATTGAGTACATCAGTCGCATTTGTGGTTATTTTTTTCGCTATCTTTTTGTTTGGCTTGCAGGTTGCAAGCGTAAACTTCGCCAACCTATTTACTGCATTCCTTTGCTCAGCAGTTACTTCTGGATGTTCGTTATTGAGATGCTGTTTTGCTTTTACCGCCTTAAATACTGATTTACACAGCGGGCAAAAAGCCGTCATTTCCCAAAATTTCACGTATATTCCTTCGTTTGACGTAAAGCAATCTCGCCGATTTTTTCGATAGCGATTCTTGACAGTATAGAGATAGGTTTTCGTTAAGCAGCGGTTATCCATGCTGTCCGTTGGATATCTGTCTAATTGATTTTTGAATGTAGCGAGGAGATTTACTAGGTAAATCTCTTGTTCGTTATTTTCGGGCCATGCGCTATCAATAATTTTTTCGGTTGAGAGTGTTTTTATTAGATGTAATCGTAATAAACGTACTTCATTTTTCTCTCTGTACTGCTTGATATACATGGTTTTTCTAAGGTTATTGCGTTTTTTCTGTGAGTTCACAATAACTCTCCTCCACAAGAAGATTTTTGCTGAGTACCAAAAAATACTCACCACAAATCCACCTATTGGTTATTCGGTGTTTGTGTACGCTGCCGTCAGCGTACCCCGGCTGGAAAGTCCCTACGATAGTAGGCTCAACTCCGCTTCGCATAAACAACCTACGAAGCTATCAGCAAATTACAGGCGCAACTTCCCTGCCATCCGTTTCACAGACTTTTTTTGCTGATACCAAAATGTTAAAGAGCAGTTCCGCAGCAAACGCTGGCTATGAGCTTTCGTTTAGACTTCTTGCCTGGTCATCACAAACCAAGCCATTTAAGCCAAGCATCACGTTCTTCTGCGGGACGGTTGTAATAAGCTTCAAGGACTCTACGATTAAATTCTGAGATGACTACCCAGCGCTCACCAACACGCGCCGCAGCTGCTTCAGGATCGGTTAACTCAACAACGGGTAATTTGTTGTTGGTTATCATCTTCCTAACAGCGGTTTCTGGCTTTCCGAGTAGCTCGGAAAACTTTTCAACGCTGACTGCGTCAAGCGGATATTTAACCTCGTAGTCATTTTTGGTCATCCGATCCTCATCTACTTCAAAGTGCTTCTAGGTACTTCTAAGTCGCTCTAAGTTCTTTAAGTCTCAAAACAGAGCTTGACATCTGTTATGCTTAACACTGGGTGCACTTGCCTGAATTGACCTAATTTGTGGTGAATTTCTCGGCATTTGCTTAAGAAAACATCCTTTATGAAGGATGTTTTAAACATAATAATCCTGAGGAAAGGATGATGTCAAGTGAGTATGGAAAAAAACTAAAAGATATTCGTCATGCAGAAGGACTTACTCAACCAGAATTTTCAGCATTAACTGGTATAAGCCTTGGAGCAATACGAAATTACGAAACAGGACAGAGTGGAGTAGGGTTAAACGTTATTGATAAAATTGTGAAACACCCTAAATTGAATAAATATACTATGTGGCTAATGTCCGATAAAACAGCACCAAATGCCGGACAAATTGAACCCGCTTTCTCTCTCAGTGGCTCAGAGGTCTCGGAGAAGAAGGATCAAAGAAAATCCTTCCATACGAAGGAGAATGGTTGTTAGCACTACATGATTTCTGGATGTTTGCAGAAACAATAATGTTATAATTTATAAGGTTTTTTTTGAACAAAGGAATTAATTCAATGGAATACAACTTCGAGGTGGCAGGAATTTATTATGACAATAAAGATGGAACATCAAGAAAAAATATTATTAAAAAGCATTTAGATATTGACGACTACACTAAAATCAATGTTAGTTTAATTCGCCATGGTGGAAACAAGCATGACAGAAATGCAATAGGTGTTTATATTTCAAAATCAGGATTTTTTGGATTCAATAACTTAATGATTGGCTTTGTTCCTCGTGAAGATGCTAAAGAAATATCTCCAATGTTAAAAGAAGGAGGAGAAATTATATCGGCTGAAATTTACAAAGTATGGCTGCCTTCATGGAGTGATAAGGCCACACCGCATGTTCATATCACCATAAATACTAATTGGACAGAAAATGATGTTGAAGAAATGTACAAGCGCATTAAAGATGAGCGAAGAAAAAAACGTCTTGAAAAAAGGAGTATGTCATCGGCAACTGATAAAAACAATGTAATACTTAAAAAAGTAATAAACTACATACTTAATATAGCAATATTAATTGCTGTTTATTTTTTAATATTCAAATAAAAACATACTCAATTAACTTGAAGATGTAGGAATAGGAAGCTAGACAGCCTCTGATTCACGCCTTATTCTGGGTAAATAACTGTATCTTAAAGTATTTTAAGTATAACTTCTTTCTCATAGTTTATCTAGTTCACTATCTGAAAGACTTGTATAGCGTTTAATATTTTCTCGCGCTATACCATCAGATAGAAGCTGTTTTGCCAATTGGCGTGTAGCTTCTTTAACCCCATCCTGTCGGCCAAGCTGGTAGCCTTTTTGTTCGCCGTCTTGCTGGCCTAGCTGGTAGCCTTTAGCTTCAAGCTGTTCTGCTATCGTCATAAAATCCTCCCGGTAAGTCGGTGCCTTTTCCGCAAGGGTTCGTATGAATCCCTCGCCGTCAATCGTATTTCCTGCTTTAGCGATATAATATAATAAACTCTTGCATTGTTCTTTGGAATACTGCCATTTTTCTATTAGAGTAGCTAACTCTACGGCAAGTTCCAACATATCTCGCGTTCGGATGTGCTTTTGTACCAGTTGCAGCAGTGCTATCCGGCGATGAGTCAGGATTTCCTCATCCGGTATCGTGGTAATATCAACCAGCGGAAAAGCTTGCTGATACACTGTAGCTGCCAGTTCTGGGTCAGGTCGGGTAGCAAGAGCGTATTTCTGCGCTCCCGCCCCCTAAGAGGCTGTCGCAAAAGAGGTAGTATCATGTTTTTAATGATTTCAATATTTTGATTTTAAAGAAAAAATTAAATTATTTTTATTGTAAATACCCCTTTTGCGACAGCCTCCCTAAGAACGCAGCGTGCAACTTTCACTGCACTGCGCTCAAGCCTCTCAAAGCCTCCATTACGTCAGCCGGTCAGTACCTAAATTTATGGAAGTGACGTTTTGCAAAATACTCATCCCATTCAGGATCAAATGGATTCGCTTTCTGCTGAATTCTGATATGCCGACGGATCTTTGTATCGCTGGCATTGACCAGTTTTATCAATCCGGTTGCGGCATTCTCATCACATGCAGCAAATACCCAATGGCGATGACCTACCTGTTTAAAGTATTTGTCCTTAATCCATTGCACACGTTTTTTGGGA
>NZ_NHNG01000654.1:0-558 GCF_002287155.1 Arsenophonus sp. ENCA | reverse complement strand
AAACAACGTTTTTAGAGGGCGAGGAGTGAATTCAGAAAGCACGGGGGTAATTTTATATGATTTCCAGAAGTTCAAGGTACCACCATTCTACCCGATATCGATTTGCAGCCGCTAGGCTGCTTCCTTGACCCCCACCGCTCGACGCAGCCTGTGACCGAGCAACGCGAGCGAACAGGCGAGGAAGCGGAATATAACCGGAAATTATAGGGAGCACGGTCACTCGAAAATTACAAAAATAAGGTTGAATGCCATCGACATACTCCAACGGCGACAAAAACAGGAACTCATGAGCATGGAAGAAAGTGCCCATGTAGCCATTTTCACTACAAAAAAGCGGTAAAAAATGGAACTGCCAAACGGTGGGCGATTCCCTGAAATTAGCGGGCAAATTACATATCAAAGAAAACGCCGATTTTTCACTGTGGATTTTCTCTAATAGCGTTCCCATTTCAGGCAAATGAATTAGCAAATAGAGTAAATCTGTCATTTTGACGTTGGTATCGACTTTACCTTCACTATCAACAAAACCAGAAGGAACACAACTACTCAAAAAGAATT
>NZ_NHNG01000405.1:0-1175 GCF_002287155.1 Arsenophonus sp. ENCA | reverse complement strand
GAAAGGCGCGAAAAAATTCCTCAGCAGAGCGAATTTGACGAGCGGGCAAAACACATTCTCGCCCCAAGGTCATCTCTAAAACCGGCAATAATATTTTTACCCAGCGACATACCCGGGTTCTATCTAAACCAAAAAGAAGTCCTTGCAAATCATAGGTCGGATAACATTTTAAATATAATAAAATAAAAAGCAGTTTATCTAGTGGGGTTGGGATAAATCCTTTCTGCCCTGCACCCATCTGCCGCTCGTGATCTTTTCGATTCTTTTTCCGATAAATCAAATAACAAGCTGAAAATTCAGCGGCTAAATTTTTCAATTCTTCGACTGATAATCCAATGATTGCTTTACATAAACGATTATCTCGTAACAGCCGCTCTTTGTTGATCATTTCAAACCTTTATTCTCTAAGTTAAACCTCTTTTTATTCTCAATAGCGTGACAAAAAATGCAAGTCTCTATTCAGCAACTAGTTTAGACAATAGCTGTGCTAGATTGGGAAAAGGGCGCCCCCTACAAAGAGACTAGACACGGCGCGTTTTTAATAGGTACGGCTGTACACACCGCTATTCTCGAGCCGGAGCGCTTCGCTGAACAGTACACTTGTTCGCCTGAACTGAATTTGCGAACCAAAGACGGTAAACAGGAATGGGCAGAATTTGAAGCGCAGGCAATTGCCAGCAATAAAATTTCCCTCAAAAAAGCGGAGTTTGAACAGGTTGAAATGATGCGTGATTCCGCACTGGCATATCCAATGGTGGAAGATTTGCTGGAAAACGGCGAGCCAGAGCTTTCAATTTTCTATCGCACGGAAAATGGAACGTTATTGAAAATCCGGCCTGATTTGTTGGGAATCTATGCCGATAAGCCGTTTATGCTCGATGTGAAAACGACTGATGATGTTCATGATTTTTGTAAATCCGTTGATAAGTTTGGTTATCACATACAGGCGGAATTTTACCGTCTGGTTGCAAATTGGGTTTTTGGGCGTGAAATGGCTTTCGCTTTCTGTGCAATTGGCAAAAACCCAGCTTGTGGGCGTTTTCCGGTGAAACTTTGTGAACCCGACGACGAAGATAGCGAGCAGGGGTTATACGAAGTCAACCGTGTAATTGATATGTTGGAAAACGTGATTGAAACGTACCCAATAGTCAAAGTATCCCGTCCTTTCTGGGCAA
>NZ_NHNG01000001.1:0-18804 GCF_002287155.1 Arsenophonus sp. ENCA | reverse complement strand
ATCGAGAAGTTAAACAAAATTGTGGTATTGAACGCTGTCAGGCTCGCACGAGCCGAGCGCAAAGAAATCATATTTTTCTCGCTATTTCTGCGTGGTTTGAACAACATAAACGTCGTATATCTGAAAAAATAACCCTTTATCAACAAAATTGGGACGTAATCAAAAATGCTATTGCTGAGCACATCCGTGTTTTATTAGCGTACCCAAATTAGTTTTGTGCGAAACTCGTGAACCAATTCCTTTACCTGCGCCAAAAACAATCCATTGAGACATATTTATTCCTAATTTAATAATAAAGAATACATATTTTACTAAAAGTACTCTGATATTAAACGCGAATAAGTAAGTTTTAGTTAAAATTCAGAATAAAAAAAATGCTCTAATTAGGGCATTTTTTATTGGTTATTATTTGGGTTTAAACATATTGGATGTGGCTATATTTGTGGCAACATGACCACCGGCACCATTTTTACCATGGAAAGTTATCGCAGGTCGTACGTAAGCTTTAATTTCCAAACCGCTTTCAATAATTTCTGGCGCCGGTGCTTTTGTGGTCGGCGCATGGGAATAGCCTATTTTTTTTACTAATTTTATCGCAGCAGTTTCTTCTTTTCGATGACTTGCCTTTTTTGCAATGACATCTGTCACAGAAGATATATTTGGTTGAACATGGCTATAATTTTCATCCGATGAGTCTGTTGTTTTTTCCTGACTGATTTCATCGACTGAATATTCATCCTTTTTAATCTCATTGGCTATGAAAAGTTCATCATTAACCGATTGCCCATTTTGTAGCTGATCGTTTGCCCCACTATCTACTAGCGTTTCTACAACCACATTAGTGTTGTTTTCAGGCATTACTTTCGCTTCCATAAGTGGTTGACTAGCTTTTTCGTTTTGTTCAATACCTTGAGTCTTTATGGGAATAAGCAATACTTCGGCAGAGGGCAGTAAGCTTTTTTCCATAGTTGATTGAGCCGCTTCACTAATTGGCACTGTTTTTTCTTCTGCTTCAACTTTATCAATGATGTCATTACCGTTAATTGGATTGGCAGAAGATGCTGTTTTTTCATTAAATGTCATCATATTTTTACTATTTGATGACACTTCGTTCAATTCATTTAACTTAATCGGGTATTGGATCCAGACTTTACCTGAAGATAATTCAGGCGAAGCAACAGCCATTTTTAATGGTACTAATGATTTGCTTTGATTTTCATCACGATAACGACGACGGCGTTGCCCGCTAACGCGTAGGTGGCGAGGAGATCGTCTTGATCGCCGCGGAATGATCGTTTCTTGTCGTTCATTAGCATAATTGGTAGCTGCTTCTTGAGATTCAACCTGTTCGGTGACATGCGGTATATAGCTTTTTTGCTCCGCTAGCAGAATCGGTTCGGCAGTTAACAAGCCAGGCTCATCTTCTGTACTATTGGCAATAGGCAACTTAATATCCTGATATTCTTTATCAATAGATAATTTTTGCTGCTCAGTGGCACTATTTGCAACCCGTATTGATTGAACTAGTTGACGCTGTTGACGGCGAGGAGAAGTAACGACCGTTCTTTCCGTTTCAGCCTCTTTCTTGTCAAGTGGTTGTGTTTTAGTTTCAAGTTGCAGCTGGCGTTTTTCTTCCTGACGACGACGTTCAGCTCGCTGCTCGCGACGTTGTTGTTGAGTTTCACGTGCTGTGCTCTCTTGAGTATCATTAAAATGACTTTTCTGATTATGGCTCTTACGTGATTGTTGCTCATCGGTATGTCCACGATTTTGACGGTTATCGATGGTGTCATTCTGCTCACGGCGTTGAGTTGGCCGACGATTATTACGTCGCTCACTATTACGTCGCTTATCATTACCATTTTTCGATTTTTTTTCTGCTTTTTCGATTGGTTGCGGTGATTCGGTAAATAATTTTTTCAAGAATGAGGTAATTCTATTAAACAGACTTGTCGAAGTTTGCTTGTTGGTTAATTTACTCTGTTTATTTGATTTGCCCTTAGCAACCCCAGCATTTTTTGTATCTGCTTGAGATTGAAGAGCTAAAGTAGAAATAGCCGGTTGTTCAGGTAATTTTTTCTCACTGGCGGCATCATCTATTAGATTATTGATTTCAGCTTCGTGATATTGAGCGAGATAGTAACTTAATGCTGAAACTTCTTCACCCTTACGAATGCGGACCACATTAAAATGCGGTGATTGCATCTGATCGTTAGGAACAATAATGACACGTATATTGTGTTGCCGACGTTCAATTTCATTGACAGACTGGCGTTTTTCATTCAATAGATAAGAAGCAATTGGTACCGGTACAATAGCATGTACTTCATGGGTATTTTCTTTTAATGCTTCTTCTTCGATCAAACGTAAAATAGAGAGTGAAAGTGATTCATTATCACGAATTGTTCCTGTGCCGCTACAACGAGGGCAAACGTGATGACTGGATTCACCAAGTGACGGACTCAAACGTTGGCGTGACATTTCAAGTAGACCAAATCGTGATATCCGAGCGATTTGGATACGTGCTCTGTCTTGGCGTACGGCTTCACGCAGACGATTTTCAACTTCACGCTGATGGCGGACGGGTGTCATATCAATAAAATCGATAACAATTAGTCCACCTAAATCCCGTAACCGTAATTGACGGGCAATTTCATCAGCAGCTTCTAAATTGGTCGTGAACGCGGTTTCTTCAATATCGCCACCACGGGTTGAACGTGATGAATTGATATCGATAGCCGTTAATGCCTCAGTGGTATCGATAACCAGTGCACCACCCGACGGTAAACGAACCTTACGTTGAAAAGCCGACTCGATCTGTGATTCGATTTGATAGTGGCTAAAGAGTGGAACATCTCCACTGTAATATTTGATTTTACTTGCAAAATCACCACGACCAATCGCTTCAATATGATGACGAGCCATTTCGACAATTTTCGCATTATCAATCAGGATTTCCCCAATATCAGGGCGCAGGTAATCACGAAACGCCCGCACAATGACGTTACTTTCTTGATGAATAAGGAAAGGCGCTGATCGGTTTTCTGCAGCTTTTTTTATGGCTTGCCAATGTTTAAGACGATATTGTAGATCTTGCTGTAGTGCTTCCGCTGATTTACCTACACCAGCAGTACGGACAATTAATCCCATACCATCGGGTATTTCTAATGAGGATAATGCCTCTTTCAGTTCTGTGCGATCTTCACCCTCAATACGTCGTGATATTCCACCTGCGCGAGGGTTATTTGGCATTAAAACAAGATAGCTACCAGCTAAACTAATAAAAGTCGTTAGCGCAGCCCCTTTATTTCCTCGCTCTTCTTTATCAACTTGGATAATAACTTCCTGGCCTTCTTTTAAAACATCCTTTATGTTTGGGCGACCGTGGGGTTGATAATGGCTAGGGAAGTATTCACGAGCAATTTCTTTAATCGGGAGAAAGCCGTGTCTTTCTGAGCCATAGTCAACAAATGCTGCTTCTAGACTAGGTTCTATACGGGTAATTTTGCCTTTGTAAATATTTGCTTTTTTTTGTTCGTGTCCGGGATTTTCAATATCTAGGTCATAAAGACGTTGCCCATCAACAAGAGCAACGCGCAACTCTTCTTGTTGAGTTGCGTTAATTAACATTCTTTTCATTATAAATACTCATTATTCTACTAAGTCAAAAAAGTTGCGACTAAAAATGGTTACTGTTGACCGATGGTTTCGTGACTTTTACAAAATCGTCAACCTCGCTGTTGTCGGTTGTATTGAAACGCAATTTTTCGGTGAAGCTACGTTTAAATAAAATGCTGCATTCTTAAATTAGTACTGTTGCTGAATTTATCCGTTCAATGTACAGTTTAGCTAATCCAGTAAACCTTTGTTCACAATTCAATAATTTATTTTTGATTTTACACACCGTCTTACACCATTGCTGCGTTTATGTGTTAAAAATAGATCGATCTCAAATTACGCCAACGCTTTTTTTAATAAACATTATGGCAACTGTCCATTATTCCATTGCTTATGGGTAGATATCAAGATAACTTTTGCTGTTTATTGCGTTTTTATAGGGAAAAATGTGAAAAAAATGCATTTGACAACGGAATTGACAAAGTTTAAGAAAAAGGCTAAAACAAGGTATCATATATATTCGGTCGCAATATTTAACAAGTTCAAATGTTAACAAAATGTTATAATTAGATAATGAAAATACAGAATCAGGTCCAATTTGTTACTATCGATAATGATGAAGCAGGTCAACGTATTGATAATTTTTTATTGACACGTTTAAAAGGTGTTCCTAAGAGTATGATTTACCGGATTATTCGCAAGGGTGAAGTAAGAATAAATAGCGGTAGAATCAAACCTGAATATAAAATTCAAGCAGGCGATTTAATCAGGATCCCACCCGTTCGGCTGGCAGAAAAGCAACAGAATGTTATTTCGGCTAAATTGGATAAGGTAGCTGCACTCACTGATTATATACTTTACGAAGATGAGCATCTGCTGGTTTTGAATAAACCTTCCGGTATGGCTGTTCATGGCGGCAGTGGGGTGAATTTTGGTGTTATTGAAGCTTTACGCGCATTACGTCCTGAAGCACGTTTTTTGGAGCTTGTCCATAGGTTAGATCGCGAAACATCGGGTGTTTTACTGATAGCGAAAAAACGTTCGGCTCTTAGGCTATTACACCAACAGTTACGTCTGAAACAAATGCAAAAACAGTATGTTGCGTTAGTGAAAGGGCAATGGCCGTCGCATATTAAAGTTGTTCAGGCACCTTTATTAAAAAATATTTTACAAAGTGGCGAACGGATAGTGAAAGTCAGCGCTGATGCTAAACATTCAGAAACCCATTTTAAAATTGAAGAGCGTTTTTCTAATGCTACGTTAGTCAATGCCAGTCCAATAACAGGGCGAACACATCAGATCAGAGTACATGCACAATATGCAAAGCATCCTATAGCATTTGATAACCGTTATGGTGATCGCGATTTTGATCAACAGTTAACGATTACCGGTTTGAAACGACTTTTTTTACATGCTAGCTCATTAATGTTTATTCATCCGGCCAGTGGGGAAAAATTAACTTTCAATGCCCCTTTAGATCAACAACTTAAAAGCTGCTTGGCAATATTACGTAAGCAATAATGCATCGCTAATCAAATTAGTAAACCAGCTTGCATTATAAACTGGTTTGCTTTTTGTATGCTATAAGATAGTTAATTAAGAGGGTTGATGCCGTGAGCACGTAACATATTGATTAAACAAATTAAAGGTAAACCGATTAAAGTCTTAGGATCCCGTCCAATAAGTTTTTCAAATAATGTGATGCCTAATCCTTCTGACATAAAAGCCCCTGCGCATTGATAAGGCTGTTCTTTTGTAAGATAGTTTTCAATTTGAGTATCTGTTAAATGGCGAAAATAAACAGTGAAAAGTTCACATATAGCATTGTATTTTCTGCTTTCACTATCAAATAAACAGAGTCCGGTATAAAAGATAATTTTTTTGCCGGAGGCTTGCTTCAGTTGCTTGGTTGCTTTGCTATGAGTTAGTGGTTTTCCTATTATTTGATTTTCCAAGATACAGACTTGATCCGCACCTATTATTAAATGTGTAGGATATTTAGTTATTAATGATTTTGCTTTTTCAATGGCTAAGCGAGTGACGAGAAAAGTTGCCGATTCATTGATTAATGGGGTTTCATCTATATTAGGCGCATCAGCAATAAAAGGTAAGTCTAACTTTTGTAGTAGATGATAACGTGAAGATGACATTGACGCCAATACAATTGATTTCATAAAATATCTAAAATCCATAGCCAAATGAGGTGAGACATTTTAAACTAAATAGAGCTTAAATAGCGAATATTTGGTGGAAAAATAAGCAAAAGCAGCCTTTTCCTTTGACTATGTCTCATTACAAAGATAATATGCGCGCCTTATGCAAAAGGTAAAATTACCCTTAACGATTGATGCGCATCGCGCAGCACAAAAAATTGGATTATTCAGGATATTATTCACCTGAACAGGTTTTGCCTGTCGAAGAATCAGTAGTAAGTATAGATAGTGATGTAACTAGTGAGCTATCGTTTGCAATAGATAATCAACATTTAGTTGTCATAAAAGGCGATTCTGATGTTGATGTCACGTTAAAATGTGAACGTCGTGGTAAAAATTTTAACCACCATGTTCATGTAACTTATTGTTTTAGTGCTGTCATTGATGATGAGAGGATTGCGTTATTACCTGAAGAGTATGAGCCAATCATTATTGAACAATTTGGTGAAATAGATTTGCTAGCAATGATTGAAGATGAAATAATCCTCTCTTTGCCGGCGATCCCGGTTCATAACTCTGAACGCTGTGAAGTGTCCGACGCGGATATGGTTTTTGGTCAGTTGCCTAACGAGGCAGAAAAGCCAAATACCTTTGCCGTATTAGCTAGTTTAAAAAAAAGTACTTAAGGAGTAAGGTCAATGGCCGTACAGCAAAATAAACCCACTCGTTCTAAACGTGGTATGCGTCGCTCACATGATGCATTGACAACTGCCGAAGTATCGGTAGATAAAACTTCTGGTGAAACCCATTTGCGTCATCATGTGACTGCGGATGGCTATTACCGTGGTCGCAAGGTTATTAATAAATAGTTGTTGTGTTAATTATTAAACGATTAATGCCTTGGCTAATTTAACCTTAGCATTAGATGCGATGTGTGGGGATAATGGTCCTCGCATTATTGTGCCTGCTGCATTGAAGGCACTCGTTTCTAACCCACAGTTAAGATTATTACTGGTCGGTATTCCCGAAATTTTAAATCCATTGCTTGCAGATCAGCGTGCTGAGCTGCGTGATCGTTTGCAAATTATTCCTGCTGAATATGCTATTGCTAATGATATTAAGCCATTACAAGCAATCAGGCAAAGTAAAGGCTCGTCAATGCGGATTGCTTTAGAATTAGTGAAGTCTGGTCAGGCGCAAGCGTGTATTAGTGCTGGAAATACTGGTGTACTTATGGGGTTAGCAAAACTCATATTGAAGACAATAAATGGTATTGAAAGGCCAGCGTTGACAACGATTTTGCCAAATCAAGAACATGGTAAAACCGTTGTACTTGATTTAGGCGCTAATGTTAACTGCGATAGTCAAATGTTAGTACAATTTGCCGTGATGGGAGCAGTAATGGCTGAAGAGGTTGCTAATATAAGCAATCCACGAGTAGCATTATTAAATATTGGTGAAGAAGAAAATAAGGGTTTAGATAATATCCGCGAAGCCGCCTCAATATTAAAAGCAACACCTTCTATTAATTATATTGGTTATCTAGAAGGTAATGAGTTATTGACGGGTAAAGCTGATGTATTCGTTTGTGACGGCTTCGCAGGTAATGTAACGTTGAAAACAATGGAAGGTGTGATACGCGTTATTTTATCTTTAGTAAAATCTTCAACTACAGAAAATAAGATCTCATCATGGCTGATGAAGTTGATTAAACCGTGGTTACAGAAACGTATCTCAAAACGTTTTGGGCACCTGGATCCTGATCAATATAATGGTGCTTCACTTTTAGGATTACACGGCATTGTAATTAAAAGTCATGGAGCGGCAAACCAAAAAGCATTTAAAGCTGCAATTGAACAGGCGATTCAGGCGGTAGAGAGGCAAATTCCTGATAGAATTGCGACTCGCTTGAATACCTTACTACCCAAGAGTGATTAAAGCAAAATGTATACAAAAATCTTAGGTACTGGCAGTTATTTGCCTGTACAAATTCGTACGAATGCTGATTTAGAGAAAATGGTAGATACTTCTGATGAATGGATAACTACCCGAACAGGAATTAAAGAACGCCGCATCGCAACAGAAGAAGATAATGTATCTACAATGGGTGCTAATGCTGCGCGAAAAGCGTTAGAAATGGCTGGCATCGCAGCTAATGAAATTGATTTAATCATTGTAGCAACGACTTCTTCGACCCATGCTTTTCCAAGTGCGGCATGCCAAATCCAACAAATATTAGGCATTAAAAACTGTGCCGCATTTGATGTTGCTGCTGCATGTGCTGGCTTCACTTATGCCCTGAGTATTAGTGATCAGTTCATTAGAACAGGGATGACGAAGAAGGCATTAGTTATTGGTTCTGATGTATTATCAAGAGTATTAGATCCGAATGATCGTAGTACACTTATTTTATTTGGTGATGCAGCAGGTGCAATCGTTGTCGGCAGTTCACCAGAGCCAGGAATTTTATCGACCCATTTGCATGCCGATGGTAATTATGGTGATTTATTAACTTTACGCCATCAAGAGCATAGTAAATGCTCAGAGCCAACTTATGTCACAATGGCTGGTAATGAGGTTTTTAAGATCGCGGTGAGTGAGTTAGCTAATGTAGTGGGTGAAACATTAGAAAAAAATGCACTAGATAAATCAAAATTGGATTGGTTAGTCCCGCATCAAGCTAATTTACGGATTATTCAAGCAACAGCAAAAAAGTTGGCTATGCCAATGGATAAAGTCGTTATTACGCTGGATAGACACGGTAATACTTCAGCAGCATCAGTACCGACAGCGTTTGATGAAGCAGTCAGAGATGGCCGCATACAGCGAGGGCAAATGGTATTGCTTGAAGCATTTGGTGGTGGTTTTACTTGGGGCTCAGCGCTGATCCGTTTTTAAATTATACAGGAAAATAAAAATGTCTAATTTTGCAATGATCTTTCCTGGCCAAGGTTCTCAATCTCTTGGCATGTTAGCTGATCTAGCAAAAGAGTTTGCAGTAGTAGAGGAAACGTTTGCTGAGTCTTCTAATGTCTTAGGATATGATTTATGGGATTTGGTTCAAAGTGGCTCAGAAGAAGAATTAAATAAAACTTGGAAAACACAGCCAGCACTTTTATCTGCATCTGTGGCAATTTTTCGAGTATGGCAGGAAAAAAAAGGCAAAATGCCTACACTAATGGCAGGCCATAGTTTAGGTGAATATTCTGCATTGGTCTGTGCCGATGTCATCGATTTTAAATCCGCTGTCAAATTTGTAGAACTACGCGGGCAATTGATGCAAGAGTCTGTGCCGGCAGGGATGGGGGCTATGTATGCAATTATTGGTTTGGATAATGAATCAGTATTAGCATCTTGTCAGCAAGCTGAACAAGGCCAAGTGGTTTCTGCAGTTAATTTTAATTCGCCAGGTCAGGTTGTTATTGCCGGCGAAAAAAGTGCTGTAGAGAGAGCGGCAGCCTTATGTAAAGCTGCTGGTGCAAAACGTACTTTACCGTTGGCTGTCAGTGTACCTTCACATTGTGCATTGATGCAGCCTGCTGCAAAAAAATTAGCGCAAGCATTAGAAGAAGTTATATTTAATAAGCCTAATATCGCTGTTGTAAATAATGTTGATGTTAAAATCGAAAATTCGGTAGAGGGTATTCGACAGGCTTTAGTCAGGCAGCTGTATAATCCTGTACGCTGGGTTGAAACCATCGAATTCATGGCTGAGCAAGGGATCGTGCAACTATTAGAAATAGGGCCAGGTAAAGTATTGATTGGTTTAACTAAGCGCATTGTGAGTACGATTAATTCGGTAGCGATTAATGATTCGGCATCATTAAACGCTGCGTTGATAAATAATTGAGGAAAACATGAGTTTTGATAGAAAAATAGCCTTGGTAACTGGGGCAAGTCGTGGTATCGGGCGATCAATAGCTGAACTACTGGCTGAACGTGGTGCGAAAGTAGTTGGTACTGCTACAAGTAAAGAAGGTGCCGAGGCGATTAGTAGCTATCTTGGTGATAAAGGTAAAGGTTATGTCTTGAATGTGACAGACACTGAATCTATTGATAGTACTCTATCTAAAATTCGTGCTGAATTTGGTGAAATTGATATTTTAGTTAATAATGCAGGTATTACCAGTGATAATCTATTGCTGCGAATGAAAAAAGAAGAATGGGACAGAGTTATTGATACAAACTTAACTTCGATCTTTAGTCTATCCAAAGCTATAATGCGTTCAATGATGAAAAAACGTTATGGTCGCATTATCTCTGTCGGCTCAGTAATTGGCACATTGGGTAATATTGGACAGGCAAATTATGCAGCGGCTAAAGCAGGTGTTATAGCTTTTAGTAAATCATTAGCACGTGAAGTAGCTACCCGCGGTATTACGGTGAATGTTGTTTCACCTGGTTTCATAGAAACCGATATGACTCGAGCATTGACAGATGAACAGCAAGCAGGCATTTTAGCTAATGTTCCTGTAGGGCGGCTCGGTGATGCAAAAGAAATTGCCAGTGCTGTAGCATTTTTAGCTTCTGATGAAGCAGCTTACATCACAGGTGAAACATTACATGTCAATGGTGGCATGTGTATGATTTAAAAACCAATGAATCATTTGCATGGTTAATGCTAAAATAGCATATAATAATGCGAAATCAGGTTCGAATAGCCAGGATTGGGTTGTGCCTTTCCTGTATCTAAACTACGAAAACCATCGTGAAAGCGAGTTTTAATAGGAATTTAAATAGTATGAGCACTAAAGACCAAGGTGTTGCTAACAACAGTATTGAAAGCCGTGTTAAAAAAATAATTGCTGAGCAGTTAGGTGTTAAAGAAGATGAAGTTGCAAATAATTCTTCATTTGTTGAGGATTTAGGTGCGGATTCTCTTGACACTGTTGAACTAGTTATGGCATTAGAAGAAGAATTTGATACCGAAATTCCTGATGAAGAAGCGGAAAAAATCACGACAGTGCAAGCAGCTATTGATTATATTAATAGCCATAGCTCATAAGCCGTAAATTTAATTATAGAGAGCTTTTATGCACATATTCAGGCGGTCGATCGACCGCCTATATTTTCACCGAAACTTATTCCTTTTTCTGGAGGATATACGTGTCTAAACGTCGAGTAGTTGTGACTGGACTCGGCATGTTATCTCCTGTCGGCAACACAGTTGAGTCATCTTGGAATGCTGTATGTGCTGGACAGAGTGGCATCAGTCTTATCGAGCATTTTAACACTGAAAACCATACAACCAAGTTCGCCGGTCTAGTTAAAAATTTTAATCATGACGATTATGGTATTTCGGCTAAAGATGCGCGCAAGATGGATCTTTTTATTCAATATGGGCTTGCTGCTGGTAAACAAGCTATCGAAGATGCGGGTATAGAAATCACAGAAAAAAATGCGCATCGAATTGGCGCAGCAATTGGTTCTGGTATCGGCGGATTAGGACTAATCCAGGAAAACTGTGATGTTTTACTGACTAATGGTCCGCGTAAAGTAAGTCCTTTTTTTGTTCCTTCAACTATTATCAATATGGTGGCTGGACACTTAAGTATTATTTATGGCTTTAAAGGCCCAACTATCTCTATTGCTACCGCTTGTACTTCTGGGGTGCATAACATAGGTCATGCAGCGCGGATTATTGCTTATGGTGACGCGGATATCATGCTGGCAGGTGGCGCAGAAAAAGCAAGTACATCCTTAGGTATTGCTGGATTTGGCTCTCTCAAAGCCTTATCAAGACGTAATGACGAACCTGAGCGAGCAAGCCGACCTTGGGATCAGGAGCGAGATGGTTTTGTATTAGGCGATGGAGCGGGTATTTTGGTGCTGGAAGAGTATGAGCATGCTAAAGCTCGAGGCGCCAAAATCTATGCTGAATTTGCGGGTTTTGGTATGAGTAGTGATGCCTATCATATGACGTCACCACCAGAGAATGGTGAAGGTGCGGCACTGGCCATGACAAATGCGTTACAGGATGCAGGTATAAACGCAGAAAAAATAGGTTACATTAATGCTCATGGTACATCAACACCGGCAGGAGATATTGCTGAAGCGCGAGCAGTTGCATCAGTTTACCCAGAGCAGAGTAAAATATTGGTTAGCTCGACTAAATCGATGACCGGTCATTTATTAGGTGCAGCAGGTGCAATTGAATCTATTTTTACGATTCTGTCGTTAAGAGATCAACTTATTCCTCCAACAATTAACCTTGAAAATCTCGATAGTGAATTAGACGAATTAGTGAAGACAGGACGGCTAGATTTTATACCGGATAAGAAAGGTAAAGTTGAAGATATGCAGTATGCATTATGCAATTCTTTTGGTTTTGGCGGCACAAATGGTTCGATTATTTTTCGTAAAGTCAATTAATTGATATTTTCTTATAAAGAGGCCTCAATCTAACTTAAGTTGAGGTTTTTTTATTGATATAAATGATGGATTTCAAATAAACTGTAGCGATAAGTAGCAGGTATTCAGTTTGATTAAGAAGTTAACGCAATGATATGTTGGATTAATGGTGAACAGCAAAATAATATTTCGGTAATGGATAGAGCTGTTCAATTTGGTGATGGCTGTTTTACAACAATTCGCGTGGTTGGACATCAACCAGCATTATTGTCACACCACATTTATCGATTACAAAAAGGGGTTACACAACTACTTTTACCTACACCAGATTGGCAAAAATTGGCTGCTGATATAAATAAGATAGCGCTATTGAATAAAAAGGATTTAGCGGTGATTAAAGTTATCATTAGTCGTGGTGAAGGTGGACGAGGATATAGCATAGCAGGCCTCAACAAAGCAACAGTCATTATTCCGTTAACTGATTATCCAGCTATTTATTTAAATCAACAGCAAACAGGTATTAATTTAGCATTGAGTAAAATACCCGTAAATAGTAACTGTTATTTGGCCGGCATTAAACATTTAAATCGATTAGAACAAATATTAATAAAACAGCAAATTGAATTATTGAATGTTGATGAAGCTATTGTGACGGATACTAATGGCATATTGATTGGATGTTGCGCAGCAAATATTTTTTTACGGAAAGGAAAACAAATTTACACGCCCAATTTAAATTACGCTGGTGTTGAAGGTGTAATGCGCAAACAGGTTATTGCGAGTTTATCTGATACTGATTATGAACTTTTCTATATCAGCGACTATCCTAATATATTGGCACAGAGCGATGAGGTAATCATTACTAATGCTTTAATGCCCATATTATCGGTTAAGCGTATTATAACTCAGCCTAAGCAACCCGTATGGAACTATTATTCTCGTGAATTATTTAATTTTCTTATGCCATATTGTTTGAGGTTAACTTAATTTTGTGATTAATATTAGATTAACTTTTATAGTGTAATATTAGGAAATGAATGTTAAATGAAGTATGCAAGAAGAATATTGTGGTTGATTATTTTTTATTAATATTGAGTGGCTGTATTCTTTATACATTTTACCGTCAGATACAAAATTACGCTAATACAGCGATTAATATTCATGAAACAACTATTTTTACTTTACCAGCAGGTACAGGGCGAGCAGGATTAGAATCACTGTTAGCAGAGCAGAAAATAATAAATTCGGCGAATAATTTTCAATGGTTACTAAGATTAGAACCACAATTGGCGCAATTTAAAGCGGGAACCTATCGATTAAATCCTGGCATGTCTTTGCGGGCAATGTTAGCAATGTTTTATGCTGGTAAAGAAGCGCAATTTAGCTTGCTGTTTATTGAAGGCTCTCGTTTTGAAGACTGGAAAAAAGCATTACATCAAGCCCCTTATTTAAAGCAGACTATTGAAAATCAGTCTGCTGATAAACTAGCACAGCAATTGGGGTTACCGCCAGGTCAATCACTAGAGGGATGGTTTTATCCAGATACTTACTATTACACCGCAGAAATGAATGATATTGACATATTGAAGCGTGCGTATCAGAGAATGTTAACGGCTGTTGAATATGAATGGCAAGGACGAGCGTCAAATTTGCCGTATAAAACGCCATATCAAATGTTAATTATGGCTTCAATTATTGAAAAAGAAACCGGCATTGATATAGAGAGAACTAAAGTGGCATCAGTATTTATTAATCGATTAAAGAAAAAAATGCGGTTGCAAACGGATCCTACTGTTATATATGGTTTAGGCGATAAATACCGTGGGGTGCTTTATCGTAGTGACTTAGATAAGCCGAGTCCTTATAACACTTATTTGATTGTTGGGTTGCCTCCTTCGCCAATTGCTATGCCAGGTAGAGCTTCAATTAAAGCAGCGGCTCATCCTGATGAAACCGATTATTTTTATTTTGTTGCCACAGGTAATGGTGGGCATACTTTTACTACCAATATTAATGATCATGATCAGGCCGTTAAACATTATCGTCAGACAAAAGATAAAAATGAATGAAAAGTCGTTATATAGTTATTGAAGGTCTCGAAGGTGCAGGAAAAACTACCGCGATAAAAACAGTTGTAGAAACTCTCGCTAAGGTAGGAATAACTGAGATTGATTTTACCCGTGAGCCGGGAGGAACGCCGTTAGCAGAAAAATTGCGACAATTAATTAAACATGGTATTGCCGAGGAAAAAGTCACTGATAAAGCCGAGTTACTAATGCTTTATGCCGCGCGTATTCAATTAATTGAAAATGTTATCAAGCCTGCTCTTGCAAAGGGAAGGTGGGTGATTGGTGATCGCCATGATCTCTCATCACAAGCATATCAAGGTGGAGGACGTGGGCTTTCTGCCGAATTAATGCAAGTATTGCGCAATACGATATTGGGTGATTTTCGACCTGATCTAACACTATATCTTGATATAGAACCCACTCTTGGCTTGCAGCGAGCGCGGGATCGTGGTGAACTAGATCGGATAGAAAAAGAGTCATTGGACTTTTTTGAGCGAACCCGTCAGCGCTATCTTGAATTAGCTGCGGAAGATGACACAATTATCACAATTGATGCTAACAAATCACTAGAAGAGGTGCAAAAAACCATTCGCCAGACATTATCGAATTGGTTGGTAGCGCAAGGCAAGTAGAATGAACTGGTATCCATGGTTAAATCATGCCTATAGACAGATAATTGCTTTCCATCAGAAGAAGCAAGGACATCATGCATTGCTATTACATGCTAATGCTGGAATGGGAAGTGATTCACTCATTTATGCTATTAGCCGCTGGCTGATGTGCCAACAACCAGTGGGCATGAAAAGCTGTGGTAGCTGTCATAGCTGTCATAGCTGTCAACTGATGTTAGCAGGGACACATCCTGACTGGCATAAAATTACCGCTGACAAAGGTAAAAATACGATAGGTATTGAAAGTATTCGTTGTTTAACTGACTTTTTAGTTAGCCATGCACAGCAAGGTGGTGCTAAAGTTATTTGGTTTCCTGCGGTGGAAGCACTAACAGAAGCGGCTAGCAACGCATTATTGAAAACTTTAGAAGAGCCGACAGACAATACCTATTTTTTTTTAGAGTGTCGAGATCCAGCTTCATTGCTAGCCACGTTACGTAGTCGATGTTTTTATTATTACCTTTCAGTACCTGAGTGTAAAACCGCGATTTCATGGTTACAAAAACAAAAAATATCGTTAGCGCAAGTTGATATTGAAACGGCAATAAAACTGAATGCAGGTGCGCCTCTTGCCGCTTTAACACTGTTACAACCGGATAAGTGGTTGAAAAGAAATCAATTTTTCCAATCATTAATGCAGCATTTATCAACAAAGACACTTTTAAACTGGTTACCTGAATTGGATCAGCCAGACGCTGCCTGTCGGATCAGCTGGCTGATAAGCCTATTGTTGGATGGAGTAAAATATCAACAGCGAGCAGGTAATTATTGTGTCAATCAAGATCAGTCATCATTAATTACTAAATTGGCTGCCATCAACTCTGTAGACATCTTATTAAAGAGCGCTACTGAATGGCAAAATTGTCGCCATCAATTAATGTCAGTGATGGGATTGAATCAGGAACTACGATTGACATCTCAGTTAATCAACTGGCAAAACACATTTCATTACTATAATTAAAAGAGTTTATTATGTTTTTAGTGGATTCACACTGTCATCTCGATTGTTTAGATTATAAGAATAAACATAAAGATATCGGTGATGTTATCGCAAAAGCAGCAGCTAATGAGGTAAAATATATTTTGGCTGTTGCAACAACCCTGCCAGGCTTTATTAACATGAAAAAACAGATTGGTCAGCGTGACAATGTGGCCTTTTCCTGTGGCATACATCCTCTTGATCTCAATCAAGGTAATGATTTTGATGAGCTGGCACGTTTAGCGTCTGGCGATGAAGTTGTAGCGTTAGGTGAAACCGGTTTGGATTATCACTACCAAAGTGAAAATGCTAAATTGCAACAAACATCTTTTCGTCAACATATCCGTATAGGTTGTCAATTAAGCAAACCTGTTATTGTCCATACACGAGCAGCCCAGCAAGACACATTAGCGATATTGAAAGAAGAACAGGTGGGTAATTGCGGTGGGGTTTTACACTGTTTCACGGAAGATGAGCAGATGGCTAAAGCATTATTAGATTTAGGGCTTTATATCTCATTTTCCGGTATAGTGACATTTCGTAATGCAGAACAGATCCGACAGGCTGCGCGTATGGTGCCTTTAGATCGTATTTTAATTGAAACTGATGCTCCTTACCTGGCGCCTGTTCCTCATCGCGGCCAAGAAAATCAACCCGCTTATGTAAGAGATGTAGCACAGTTTTTAGCCCAATTAAAAGGTGTAGATATTGAAGAAATTGCGCGAGCTACTACACAAAATTTTTGTGATCTTTTTCATTTAACCATTAGACGTGATTGAAACACTTACATCTTCATAAAAATTTAAAGGATGAAATTATGGCAGCAGAAACGATTTTTAGTAAAATTATTCGCCGCGAAATCCCCGCTGATATTGTTTATCAAGATGATTTGGTGACGGCGTTTAGGGATATAGAACCACAGGCACCGGTCCATATTTTAATTATTCCTAATATTTTGATCGCCACTATCAACGATGTGAAACCTGAGCATGAACAAACGTTGGGCCACATGATTACGGTTGCGGCAAAGATTGCTAAGCAGGAAAATATTGCGGATGATGGTTACCGTTTAATTATGAATTGTAACCAACATTCAGGCCAGGAAGTTTTTCATATTCACATGCATTTAGTGGGAGGTCATCCTTTAGGGACGCTGTTAACAAAAAAGATAGATAAATAAATTTTGTACCGTTATTTTGTTGATTTGTTATTGGAAAGACAAAATTAATTTTTTGGTTAAAATTTAATTATAAAGCAATTTAAATTGGTATTTTGGCGCAGGCTTTGTTATTCAGTTTACCTTGCAATTTAAGGTACACAGGAGAAGAGTAAATGAGACGTATTTTTCAATTTATGGTTGTGACATTCATATTAGTTGGTTGTTCATCGATAACGAGTAAAAAACCAGCACCTGTTATTACAATCGAACCGACTGAGCCTACCGAACAACCAACAACACCAACGTCTCCAGATACTGTACCGCAGCTACCAAAGGTAAAAACAGTAGATTGGTCAACAGCCGTGATCCCTTTAGCCCATAAATTGGTACAAGCTCAAGGGGTTGAGTCAGGCAAGGTGTTATTAATTGATTCAATAAAAAATAATACCAATATGTCAATTCAATCAATGCAAGCAACCGATGCGATTATTGAAGCGGTTAATAACCAAAATGTATTCAAATTAGTTCCACAAGATGTGGTAGCAAATGCACGTAAAGCACTGGGCTTATCTCAGGAAGACAGTTTAGTTACGCGGAGTAAGGCTATCGGCCTAGCGCGTTATGTGCAAGCTGACTATGTACTTTATTCGGTCATTTCGGGCAATCAACAGCAAAGTGAAGTTGAAATGCAGCTAATGGCAGCACAAACGGGTGAGATCCTCTGGTCGGGATCAAATCGCATTGAATAAAAAGAAAACACTTATTAACTTGTTATTACAAAAATATCCAGCAATAACTAGTGATAAGTGGCGAATTAAGGCGTTATCAGGAGCGAGCGGTGGAAGTTTTTACGCTGAAGCAACTGCCAATATTAAATTGATTGCGCGTTTTGCCGGAAAAGATCAGCGCTTATTAGGTATTAACCGGCAAAAAGAGCGTAAAATATTACACCAGCTTACTCAATTTATTGCTGCTCCGAAGGTACTGGGAGCTAATAATGACTGGTTACTATTAGAATGGATGGAAGGTAAGGCAGTTACTGATACCGCCTATTCTTTACTAGAATTATATCAACCATTAAGTCGGATACTCGCATCATTACATTCATCTCCATTATCTGGTTATACACTGCATCTGAAACAACATTTAGCCAGTTACTGGTATCAAAGTTACTGGTATCAAATTGATCGGCGCAGACTATCAGTTAATTGGTTGAATTTACATCATTTTTTCCAGCATGCCTGCCAACCTAAAACCAGTAAAAAAGTACTTTCCCATCTTGATATTCATAGTGGAAACGTTTTATTAACTGATAACGGAACTTTAAGACTTTTGGATTGGGAGTATGCCGCTGATTGTGATTCGGCATTTGCGCTGGCAACGTTATTCGCGACAAATAGTTGGGATAAAAATGAACAAAGTCAGTTTTTGCAACACTATTGTCAGCAATTGCATGCTTATAATGATTTTTATAAATTAAACCAGCAAGTGCTGTTATGGCAGCCTTGGGTTAATTATATGAGAATGATATGGTATGAAGTCCGATGGATGCAGACAAAAGATCCACAATACATAGCGCTGGCTCAGCCTATTAGAATATGCTTTGGTTTGATCTGATAATAAATAGTGATTCAAAAAATGTATTAAGAGGATAATTTATGGGGCTAATTATATTAGGGCCCATTCCCAGTCGAAACGCAACAAACCCATAAAACGTTATGCAGCCATTAGATGAGCTAAAAATACTTCATTTGGAGAAAAATAGCCCAACGATTTTCGTCCCCGAGTATTAAGTATGTGCTCA
>NZ_NHNG01000677.1:0-559 GCF_002287155.1 Arsenophonus sp. ENCA | reverse complement strand
AAAGCCATTTTCGATGGTGTAACCTCTCAACTTCTGAAGAAAGGCTTTATAGCTCGGGGCGGCCAAATCATCGATGCAACCTTGGTACCGGCTCCCAAGCAGTCGTTCACGAAGGACGAAAAGGAACAACTCAAGCAGGAAGCGATGCCTGCTCATTGGAAACCAACCAAGCGGCGACAAAAAGATTTAGACGCCACGTGGACTAAAAAACACGGTAAGAGTCATTAAGCGTGTTGCTTAATAGTGAAATAAGGGTGTTTCGGTGATTGAAGTAAATTTTACGCTGTTCTGAGATGGAAATTCCAAAGACCTGCGCTAAGGAGTAAGAAGGTATCATCAATAAAGGGTCTACGATTCCGTAAAATTTGGGTCATGCAACCGAGGCGCTTGATACCCGCGATGGCGTGTTCAACTGTAATACGGATGCCCGAGATTATTTTATTTTCTTGTTTTTGTTCAGGCGATAAAGGTCTTTTTCGAGTTCCTTTTTTTGGGATTTGTGTATTAGGATGCTGTTTATCTATACCTTGAAAACCGGTATCTGCCCAGATGGTTACCT
>NZ_NHNG01000005.1:0-559 GCF_002287155.1 Arsenophonus sp. ENCA | reverse complement strand
ATATAATTCGCCATATTCCTCCTGAGGTAACCATCTGGGCAGATACCGGTTTTCAAGGTATAGATAAACAGCATCCTAATACACAAATCCCAAAAAAAGGAACTCGAAAAAGACCTTTATCGCCTGAACAAAAACAAGAAAATAAAATAATCTCGGGCATCCGTATTACAGTTGAACACGCCATCGCGGGTATCAAGCGCCTCGGTTGCATGACCCAAATTTTACGGAATCGTAGACCCTTTATTGATGATACCTTCTTACTCCTTAGCGCAGGTCTTTGGAATTTCCATCTCAGAACAGCGTAAAATTTACTTCAATCACCGAAACACCCTTATTTCACTATTAAGCAACACGCTTTATGAAAATGAATACCTTCATCTTCCAGTTTGGATATTAAAATTACCCCCGTGCTTTCTGAATTCACTCCTCGCCCTCTAAAAACGTTGTTTCAGCGAAACGGTGCTTGGGCCGAACTGCTAAACACTTACCCACTGAGGCCTGTTGAAGTAGAAGTTGTCACCAAAATGCTAGCTTGTGGCACACCACTTATGGGAAGCCG
>NZ_NHNG01000716.1:0-1183 GCF_002287155.1 Arsenophonus sp. ENCA | reverse complement strand
CACTGCTTACTTGCAAGAATATTTTATAGATATCTTTAATGCATGGATAACCGGACAAAATATGAACATCCTGATTTTTTCTTGTTTTTAAATTTATACTTCTTTTTTAGAGACTGCGAAACTCGTGACCAACTAAACCCGTAACTGCTGCCACGGTGTTTCCTCTTTATGTACAGATAGCTCCTCACGACCGAGCTATAAAAACCGCTTCGATTGTCAACAACCTACTACTTAAACCTGGTGGATTAATGACAACTACGATAAATAGTGGTCAACAATGGGATGCACCTAATGGATGGGCACCACTACAATGGGTTGCTGTGGAAGGTTTCAGTTATTATGGTCAAGATGTTCTGGCTAAATCCATTGGGATTAGATTTTTAGCGAATATCCAAAAATTATATGATAAAAAACAAAAGTTATTCGAAAAATATATAGTGGACGGTGATGGGATGGCTAATGGCGGCGAGTATGATCTACAGGATGGTTTCGGTTGGACTAACGCAGTTACTTTAATGCTACTTGACAAATACGCCGATATAAAATAAATTTTTTGTTTAGTCAGTAAGTGAAACCGAAATTAGTAGATATCCCTTACTGTCATATTTGGCTATATATTTTGCTTGTTTAGCCGTGTCAAACGTTGCAAATTATCCTCAACATCGGCTTGGGTAACCTCTCTGACCGTCTTTATCATAACGAAAAGGCCCATTCCCAGTCGAAACGCAACAAACCCATAAAACGTTATGCAGCCATTAGATGAGCTAAAAATACTTCATTTGGAGAAAAATAGCCCAACGATTTTCGTCCCCGAGTATTAAGTATGTGCTCAAGTTCTGCAATCTCGTTGTCCGTGACTGAGTTGAAGTCCGTTCCTTTTGGGTAAAAACGGCGGATAAGTCCGTTACTGTGTTCATTTAAACCACGCTCCCATGAGTGATAAGGCCTGGCAAAGAAGACATTAGCACCGGTGATCTCAGTTATCTGTTTATGCATGGAGAACTCAGAACCGTTATCGGCCGTCAAAGTTTTAAAGTCACAGAAGGTATTTGCTACAATGTCACGGAAAGCATCTACAACAGTATCAGCGCGTTTATTCGGTAACTTGCGGATAATAATCTGCTTGGTAGCTTTATCCGCTAGAGTCAGTAAGAATGACTTCTGATCTTTACCAAATACAGTA
>NZ_NHNG01000640.1:0-1192 GCF_002287155.1 Arsenophonus sp. ENCA | reverse complement strand
GCTATCACTATCTTACGTATTACTCGTGGCCGTGAATTAACCACTTTTATCAATAATGAAATGGATCCTGTTATTCAAAATGCGGTCAAAGAAATTTCAAACGGGCTGATTTACTTTCTTGGTGGTGAACTATCAAACGCAGAACAAGCTTACTTATGTACGCAACTTGCAGCACAACGTATTATTGGTAACGAACAGCCCAATCAAAAAACGGGCTTACATACCAAACTACTTGCTCATATTTTGCAATATATAAACGACTCATATAATTACGATTTACGTAATGATGAAAAACTAAAACGTGATTTGACTACCCATCTCGCCACTTTATTAACTCGTTTACAATTTAATATTAATACACCAAATCCTTTACTTGACGATATCAAACAATATTATCCTTTTGCTTATGATGTCACCCTCTATGCCCTACGCAGTGCCAGTACCCTGCTCCCTTACCCAATTAGTGAAGACGAACTTGGTTATCTGGCAGTTCATATTGGGGTAAGTTTGGAATGTAATTATGGTACCAGCCATCATCGGCCAACACAGGTTTTAATCGTTACTGATTCAGGCAACTCAACAGTACGGGTGATAGAAACTAAAATTATGCGTGAATTTCCACAACTAAAATTTAACCGTGCGCTGTCGTTACAAGAATATGAAACCTTAGAAAACATCGATGAAGATTTTGTTATCACCACCATTCGATTAGCAGAAAAAAATAAACCGGTGGTGAAAATTGCCCCCTTTCCTACTCCCTATCAACTGGAGCAGGTCGGGCGTTTAGCGATGATCAACCAAACCAAACCTTATATTATTGAACGATTCTTTGATGAACGTTATTTCATCATACTTAATGAAAAAATTAGCCAAGAAGCACTTTTTAAGAAAATCTGTAAAAAACTGCAAGCCGATGGTTATGTCACTAGCGATTTTTACCCATCACTGCTCGAACGAGAATCAATTGTCTCTACTCTACTGGGTGAAGGAATTGCCTTACCTCACTCATTAGGTTTATTAGCGAATAAAACAGTGGTGGTTACGATTATTTCACCTCAAGGGATCGAATGGAACGCAGAAACCAAGGAAGTTGCTAATGTCATTTTTCTGTTGGCGATTAGTAAAGCTGACTATGAAGAAGCTATCGCTATTTATGAATTATTTGTAACTTTCGTCAAAGAAAAAGCCACTA
>NZ_NHNG01000403.1:0-1199 GCF_002287155.1 Arsenophonus sp. ENCA | reverse complement strand
CATAAACGATTATCTCGTAACAGCCGCTCTTTGTTGATCATTTCAAACCTTTATTCTCTAAGTTAAACCTCTTTTTATTCTCAATAGCGTGACAAAAAATGCAAGTCTCTATTCAGCAACTAGTTTATTTTCTGTCACTCGTTTCACTGCTAATGCTTTTGCACTGAACGAGTGGGTTAAAAGCCATTGCAAAGCTTTCACTTTGTGCCAACGACTTTCCTTCACTGCCTTCACGATACGCACTTGTAGCTTTCTCACTTCTCGACGACAATGATACCAGTTAATTTGGCTCCATTGCGTTGTACAGTGAGCAGGTGCACCCATGTTGTACCTGATGGTCATTTGCGATTCCTGCTTTTAAAAGTTCTACCAATATTCTCGTGATGAGAGACCAAGTGGAAGTCAGCCCGCTTTCGCGTGGGTTGATGTTGCGTTTCTGCTCAAACCCTATTCGTTCTATTACAGAACGGCCTTCGCTTTTTCCACCATCCTTTACCCGCACCACCAACAGCATCCCTTGCGGTTTACCTGCCTAAAAGGCGGAGATACGGGCTTACCATGTTCCACTCAGAAAACACAATGGGTTAGGTTCTGTCTACTTCGCCGATAGCTTACTTTGTCCGTGTATTCCCAGCTTCAAAAGGAATATCCAGCTACTGTGCCTTTTGGCCACAGCCTATCAGTACCTTTGGCTGTTTCTGGATGACGACGTTTATTTAACAGTTCACATAAGTTAACCATACCATCAAGCCTAGCGTGCAAGCCGTATTGGTACTCACAGCTCTTACTACATTAAGCGTGTTGCTTAATAGTGAAATAAGGGTGTTTCGGTGATTGAAGTAAATTTTACGCTGTTCTGAGATGGAAATTCCAAAGACCTGCGCTAAGGAGTAAGAAGGTATCATCAATAAAGGGTCTACGATTCCGTAAAATTTGGGTCATGCAACCGAGGCGCTTGATACCCGCGATGGCGTGTTCAACTGTAATACGGATGCCCGAGATTATTTTATTTTCTTGTTTTTGTTCAGGCGATAAAGGTCTTTTTCGAGTTCCTTTTTTTGGGATTTGTGTATTAGGATGCTGTTTATCTATACCTTGAAAACCGGTATCTGCCCAGATGGTTACCTCAGGAGGAATATGGCGAATTATATCGACTTTATCGAGTAAGCGTTTATCGTGACGGCGCCCATTTTTGCTCA
>NZ_NHNG01000737.1:0-6092 GCF_002287155.1 Arsenophonus sp. ENCA | reverse complement strand
CACTGGACTCGAAAAATGCCAATGTCGCAATGCTCGGATACAACGCAATCATATTGCATGTGCTTTTTTAGTCTGGACCCGATTAGCTCAAATTGCTCGAAGTACAGGCAAAACGCTTTATCGTATTAAGCGAGGATTGCTCGATGATTATCTTTGTCAGCAGCTCAAAAAGCCTACAATTATTATGCTATTTGCGTAAGTCCTAAGGTAAATGTAACTATAATTGGGAAAAAATGCCCGAATTATTCATTTGCTTAGTTTAACATCTTTAATTGCCTAGTTGCATAAAGTAAAATACTACCTCAAAATTTCCTTATTAAAGTTATTGGTTTTATTTTTGTGTGCTTAACAGATGTTTAGAAACCATTTAGTTACTTGATTTAGTGAATATGACATTACTTGCACTTGGTATAAACCATAAAACCGCGCCTATAACGTTACGTGAATGGTTAATTTTTGGGCCGGAAAGAATTGAACACGCACTGGATAATTTACTTCAGCAGCCACTTGTTCATAGTGGCGTTGTGCTCTCTACATGTAACCGTACTGAGCTTTATCTATGCGTTGATTCACAAGAATCCCTACAAGATCAATTAATTGATTGGTTATGTAACTATCATCGTTTAAATTTAAATGATGTTAGAACAAGTATTTATTGGCACCAGGATAATGCTGCTGTTAGCCACTTAATGCGTGTTGCCAGTGGATTAGATTCATTAGTCTTAGGTGAGCCGCAAATTTTAGGTCAAGTTAAACAAGCATTTTCTAAATCTCAGCACTATACAAAGTTATCTAGTGAGTTGGAGCGTTTATTTCAACGCTCATTTTCAGTTGCTAAACGTATTCGTACGGAAACCGAAATTGGCGCTAATGCAGTTTCGGTTGCTTTTGTCGCTTGTACGCTGGCTCGCCAGATTTTTGAATCACTGTCTGAATTGCATATTTTACTGGTCGGTGCCGGCGAGACTATCGAACTAGCTGCGCGCCATCTGCGTGAACATCATGCTAAGCATTTGATTATCGCTAACCGAACTCGAGAACGCGCTGCACGTTTTGCTAATCAAGTTGGTGCGGAAGTTATCACTTTAGCTGAAATTGATACCCGTTTAGCCGACGCGGATATTGTGATTAGTTCTACTGCCAGCCCTTTACCGATCATTGGTAAAGGGATGGTTGAAAGGGCAATGAAAGTTCGCCGTAATAAGCCGATGTTGCTGATTGATATTGCTGTTCCGCGAGATATTGAAGCTGATGTTGACAGATTAAATAATATTTATCTCTATAGCGTTGATGATTTGCATGCGATTGTGCAACGCAATGTCGAACAACGGAAAATGGCGGCAGTTCAGGCTGAGCTTATTGTTGAGCAAGAAAGTGCTTATTTTATGGATTGGTTGCGTTCTCAGTCATCAGTCAATACAATTCGTGATTATCGTGGTCAGGCAGAGCAAATTAGGGCTGAAATGGCAGAAAAAGCACTTGCTTCGCTGCGAAATGGTGCAGATAGCGAGCAAGTGATCAATCAATTGACCTATCAGTTAATGAATCGCCTGATCCACACACCAACCAAATCACTCCAGCAAGCAGCGACAGATGGTGATATTCACCGTCTTAATATTTTAAAAGATAGCTTAGGACTGGAGCAAAATTAAACTACCTTTAGTAAGGTCTAACATAACGAATGAAGTCTTCAATAATTGCTAAGTTAGAAGCATTGCAGGAACGCTACGAAGAAATTCAAGCACACATGGTTGATGCTGAAGTGATCGCAGATCAAGAGCGTTTCCGGGCGTTGTCAAAGGAGTATGCGCAGTTAACAGATGTAACCAAATGTTTTCAGTTATGGCGCACTGTTCAGCAAGATATTGAGACGGCTGAAATATTATTGCATGATCCTGAAATGCGCGAGATGGCTCAGGACGAATTAAAAGAAGCGAAAAAGCGTAATGAAGAATTTGAACAACAATTACAGATTTTATTATTACCAAAAGATCCCGATGATGAAAAAAATTGCTTTTTAGAAATTCGGGCCGGTACCGGTGGTGATGAGGCGGCAATATTTGCCGGTGATCTTTTTAGAATGTATAGCCGCTATGCTGAATCTCGTCGCTGGCGGATTGAAGTTATGAATGCTAGTGAAGGAGAACACGGTGGTTACAAAGAAATTATCGCCAAAGTTTCTGGTGATAGTGTATATGGCCGTCTAAAGTTTGAGTCAGGGGGACATCGTGTCCAGCGCGTACCGGAGACTGAATCTCAAGGGCGTATTCATACTTCTGCTTGTACAGTAGCCATTCTGGCTGAAATTCCAGCAACAGAGCTACCGGATATCAACCCTAGTGACTTAAGAATTGATACTTTTCGTTCATCAGGTGCTGGCGGACAGCACGTTAATACCACTGATTCCGCGATCCGTATTACCCATATTCCAACCGGAATTGTGGTCGAGTGTCAGGATGAACGTTCTCAGCATAAAAATAAAGCCAAAGCGCTGTCAGTTTTATCTGCCCGTATTCGTGCATCGGAAGTGAAAAAACGCCGTGAAGCAGAAGCATCTGAGCGCCGTAATTTACTCGGATCAGGTGATCGTTCCGATAGGATCAGAACTTATAATTTTCCCCAAGGCCGCATTACTGATCATCGTATCAATTTAACTCTCTATCGTTTAGATGAAGTGATAGAGGGAAAATTAGATATGTTAATTCAACCGATTATTAACGAATATCAAGCAGATCAACTCTCTGCTTTATCAGAGCAGGATTAATGAATTATCAGCATTGGTTAGCCTATGCGGCTAATAAACTTTGCCATAGTGATAGCGCTAAACGTGATGCTGAAATTTTGTTGCAATATATAACCGGCAAAACACGGACTTTCCTTATTGCATTTGGCGAAACAGAATTAACCGTTAAGCAACAACAACAGCTTGAACATCTATTAGCTCGTCGGGCTAAGGGTGAGCCTATCGCCTATTTAGTAGAAGAAAAAGAGTTTTGGTCGTTATCAATGAAAGTTTCGCCTGTTACGTTAATACCTCGTGCGGATACAGAGTGCTTAGTTGAGCGAGCATTACAATTATTACCAGAAAAGCAAGCCGTAAAAATATTAGATTTGGGGACGGGTACCGGTGCTGTGGCGTTAGCTTTAGCATCAGAGTGTCCGCAAGCGCAGATAGTTGGTATCGATATTAGTGATGTGGCAATTACGCTAGCCCAACTTAATGCAAATAATTTGGTAATTAATAATGTCCAATTTTGCAAAAGTAATTGGTTTACTTCACTACCTATTCAGCAATTTGATATGATTGTCAGTAATCCACCTTATATTGATGAATGTGATCCACATTTACAACAAGGTGATGTGCGTTTTGAACCTAAAACAGCATTAATATCGGCTAATCATGGGTTGGCTGATATTCAATTGATAATTGAACAATCGCGTAACTATTTAGCTAATAAGGGATGGCTTTTACTCGAACACGGGTGGTTGCAGGGAAGGCAAGTAAGGCGGTTATTTTCCTGTCATCATTATCAACAGGTAGTAACTTTTCAGGATTATGGTGGTAATGATCGTATTACAGTAGGTCAATGGAAATATGATGAAAACCATAGCTGATTTTGAATTTAATAAAGCACCACTGAGCGAAGGTATTATACTTGTTTCACGGATTATTCGGCCAGATTTTCCTGTTGAACAAGTCAATGCACAACTTAGGCTTCTGGTTGCCGAAGCAAGACAAACAATACAAGCTGATGATGATATAGAAACGCAAGTATCTATATTACTAAAGTTATTTTATCGAGACTGGCTTTTTAGCGGTGTAACGGGGGTTTATTCGCTTTCTGAGGCCTTTTGGCTGGATAAAGTGCTAATAGCAAGACAGGGGGCACCTGTATCATTGGGGACAATTTTTTTGCATGTTGCCATTCAATTGCAGTTGCCGGTGATGCCGATTATTTTTCTGACTCAGCTTATTCTATGTGTTCGCCGAGAAGATGGTAGTTATTGGTATATTAACCCGATAAATGGTGAAACGCTCACCGAGCAGATGCTTGATTTATGGGTCAAGGGAACAATTAGCCTTTTTGCTCATCTGACGCGAAAAGATATAGAAGAAACTGCGCATAGAATTATCATATGAAAAATGTTTGATACAATAAAAGCAGCGTTGATGGAAGAAAAAAAATGGAACAAGCGCTAAGAGTTTGTGAAACATTATTAATTTTTGATCCGAAAGATCCTTATGAAATACGTGATAGAGGACTTATTTTTGCTCATCTTGAATGTAATCATGTTGCCATTTCTGATTTAAATTATTTTGTTGAGCAATGTCCAGAAGATCCTGTTTCTGAAATGATAAAAATGCAAATCTATTCAATAGAAGGGCAGCAGATTATATTGCATTGATCATTAAAAATCGTCACTAATTTGCTGTCATAGAAAGGGTAAAAGCATGCAATATAAAGTAGTCGCCATTGATGATATCAAAGTGGCAAATAATCTACCATTTGTATTATTTGGTGGTATGAATGTGCTTGAATCGCGCGATCTGGCAATGAAGATTTGCGAACATTATGTCACCGTAACAGACAAGCTTAACATTCCTTATGTTTTTAAGGCTTCCTTCGACAAAGCGAACCGTTCTTCGATTCATTCCTATCGCGGCCCTGGGCTTGAAGAAGGAATGAAAATTTTTCAAGAAATCAAACAAACATTTGGCGTTAAGGTAATTACGGATGTTCATGAGGCAGCCCAAGCGGCACCGGTTGCTGAGATGGTTGACGTTATTCAACTACCGGCTTTTTTAGCCAGGCAAACTGACCTGGTTGAAGCGATGGCCAAAACCGGTGCAGTCATTAATGTTAAAAAACCCCAATTTGTAAGCCCTGGACAAATAGGAAATATTGTTGATAAATTTAAAGAAGCAGGTAATGAAAAAGTTATTCTTTGTGATCGTGGGGTAAACTTTGGTTATGATAATTTGGTTGTCGATATGTTAGGCTTCAATGTCATGATGAATGTATCAAAGGGTTCTCCGGTTATTTTTGACGTTACTCATGCATTGCAATGTCGAGATCCTTTTGGTTCTGCTTCCGGCGGTCGCCGTGCACAGGTTGCTGAGTTGGCGAGAGCGGGTATGGCAGTCGGTTTAGCGGGATTATTTCTGGAAGCACATCCTGATCCGGCTAACGCAAAATGTGATGGGCCATCAGCACTGCCATTGGCAAAATTAGCGCCATTTCTTGAACAAGTTAAAGCTATCGATGATTTGGTGAAAAGCTTTACCCAATTAGATACCGCTAATTAATTGTTATTTTATGCAGTTAAATGATGTTGTTACTATGTTTGGCGCTGATCTTCAGCGCCGCTATGGTGAAAAAATTCATAAGATCAGTTTGCACGGTGGTTTTAATTGCCCTAATCGTGATGGCTCCTTAGGACGTGGCGGCTGTACCTTTTGCAATGTTGCTTCTTTTTCCGATGAGCAGCAACAGCAATTTTCCATCCAGCAACAGATTGCACAAAAAGTAAAAAAAATCCATCGTGCTCAACGTTATCTGGCTTATTTTCAAGCTTATACCAATACTTATGCTGAAGTTTCAATTTTAAAGGCGTTATATCAACAGGCATTAAATCAGGCTAATATTGTTGGACTTTGTGTCGGTACGCGACCAGATTGTGTTTCGCAACCAGTATTGGATTTATTAGTAGAATATCAGCAGCAAGGATATGAAATCTGGTTGGAACTAGGTTTACAAACATCCCATGATAAAACCCTAAAAAAGATCAATCGAGGCCATGATTTTGCCAGTTATCAAAAAATTGCTCAAATTGCCGGCAAAAAGGGATTAAATGTTTGTGTTCACCTAATTGTTGGCCTACCAGGTGAAACAGCTAGCGAAAATCTGCAAACAATATCTCGTGTTATCGATACAGGTGTTGATGGTATTAAATTGCATCCATTACATATTAAGCGTGTTGCTTAATAGTGAAATAAGGGTGTTTCGGTGATTGAAGTAAATTTTACGCTGTTCTGAGATGGAAATTCCAAAGACCTGCGCTAAGGAGTAAGAAGGTATCATCAATAAAGG
>NZ_NHNG01000137.1:0-561 GCF_002287155.1 Arsenophonus sp. ENCA | reverse complement strand
TTGTTAACCATAATAAACAACTGAACAAGTTAGACATCTCAGAAGAAGGAACTCCAATACACTTACGAGGCTACGGTTGGGTGACTGTTTTCAAATTTACAGCCAAAAACGGCCGTATTGATTACATAGTAACAAACAAAGAGAATCCCACCCGTGAATACGTCAAATCTATCATGGATGCCCGTTGGTCTGTTGAAGTTTATCATCGAGAAGTTAAACAAAATTGTGGTATTGAACGCTGTCAGGCTCGCACGAGCCGAGCGCAAAGAAATCATATTTTTCTCGCTATTTCTGCGTGGTTTGAACAACATAAACGTCGTATATCTGAAAATATAACCCTTTATCAACAAAATTGGGACGTAATCAAAAATGCTATTGCTGAGCACATCCGTGTTTTATTAGCGTACCCAAATTAGTTTTGTGCGAAACTCGTGTTAGTTTAGAAAAACTTCATTTAAAAACAGGTAGCTCATCAAATAAAAGAGAATTTAAAAGATTAGTTAAGAATCTATGTGTAACAAATGACCTCCCAGATTATGAAATCTTTCTAGATGCCTCTAC
>NZ_NHNG01000125.1:0-561 GCF_002287155.1 Arsenophonus sp. ENCA | reverse complement strand
TAACAAGCTGAAAATTCAGCGGCTAAATTTTTCAATTCTTCGACTGATAATCCAATGATTGCTTTACATAAACGATTATCTCGTAACAGCCGCTCTTTGTTGATCATTTCAAACCTTTATTCTCTAAGTTAAACCTCTTTTTATTCTCAATAGCGTGACAAAAAATGCAAGTCTCTATTCAGCAACTAGTTTATAGTCTCATAAACGCACCATATGAATTCTGGTGCGTTTTTTATTTTCGGGAATACAAACAGGATAAATATTATATTTATAATAACCATTTAATATAGGGATATTTTAATTATAAAAACTATGTTTTAATCAATACACGAGTTTCGCACCAATAAAAAAACGCTCTATTTTTAAGTTTAATTCAGCATGATATATAAATAGTCAAAACCTTATAAATCAAATACAACTTATTGTAATTTAATAAAATTTATGTTTTTTAGTAACTTGCAGATTAATCATTGCTTTTAAGCCATTTTTAGAATTTTATATGCCTGTGCGAAACTCGTGCAATATTTAACAGTTTCTTAGCAGACAGCAGAGCATTACTTC
>NZ_NHNG01000664.1:0-1204 GCF_002287155.1 Arsenophonus sp. ENCA | reverse complement strand
ATTTAACTGGTGCGACGATATCTTTGGAGTCGTTAATTAATTTAGACCTCAATTCGATCGTGTTGAATAAAGCAATCATTTTATCGATAGATTTTAAGTGGGATCAATATCACCTTGATCGATATTTAAATCATATAAATAATCGAGAGACAACTAGCATTGATAAAATGTATGATGTTGCAAAAATAGACATCATAAAGCAAATTATTTCATCATTAACAAAACAGAAAGTTGATACTTCTACCATTGAAGTGTCATTAATCGATATTTTAGTTGAACAACCCTATTATGCAGATACTGAAATTTCAAATTGGCTAAAAAGTGTTTGTATTAACTATATTAGCAAATTTAATGATTGGCCGATGTCATTACAAAAAGACTCTGTTATTAATTTAATGATAGATACTTTCCAACATTATCCTGATTTATTTTTTAATTATAATTCAGCCTTTATACAGACTATTTCCCAAGCTATATATGAAACTAATTCAGAGGAATTAAAACCAAAAGCGATAGCTATTTATGATCACTACTTGAAAAGTAGTCAAACCCAGCCTTATGTACAGATGGATGATTTTGGTCATTATGGCAATAATAAAACCGATTGGTTAGACAAAAATGCGGCAAACTATATTATCTTCTCTTCTAACGAAAATTTTTATGTCATGATGCTGTCGCAGAATGTATTAACTGAAATGCTTAAGCCAAATCTGACAGAAAAAGCTCAAGTATTAAATCAATTTTTTCTCTATCAGCAACAAAATAATTTAACTCAAGCTGATTATCAATTAGAGGATATTTTTAAAAATAAATTTTCAATATTTTATAGCGGATATCAATCTCGGCAACGAATAAATACTTTTAACCGTTTGCTAGAATTGTTAGATCTTGGTGAAACGTTGCAAGATTTATTTATTGAGGCAACAAAAACATCTATTTCAATAGAGAAATTAGTTGACCCAGAAGCACAAATGCAGCTAGAAAAACTATTCGCGCATAAAATATATCAATTTATTGAGCCATATGATTATAAATTAACTGAAAATTTTTATCAGGATATTATCAATACCTATGAATTAAAAGAGGCAACCGATAAAGAAAAAGCAGAAAAAATTTTTAGCTTAGCAGCTGTATTTGTCAAATATACTTCGAGTGCTATTTTTGGTACGGAGATGGAATCGCCTAATGCATTAAGATTTTTTTC
>NZ_NHNG01000539.1:0-6118 GCF_002287155.1 Arsenophonus sp. ENCA | reverse complement strand
CTTTAGGGCGGAAACATCTACTTTTTAACCATCGGCTAACCGTGTCATGAGATAAAGGCGATGGGCTGACTTCTGATAACGCCAAACTAGAGTATCTTACACTGCTTACTTGCAAGAATATTTTATAGATATCTTTAATGCATGGATAACCGGACAAAATATGAACATCCTTATTTTTTCTTGTTTTTAAATTTATACTTCTTTTTTAGAGACTGCGAAACTCGTGAGAACAATAATAAATTCTACGGCTAACATAATGTTTACTCCTTAAAGTAATTGATAATATTTTGTTTGTTTTTTGTATATGCATAAAGTAAAAGGCACGCTTCTTTGTAGAGAGCGTGCCTTAAAAATTAAGACGAATTAATTTTTATTGTTAACATGCTAATTTAGTCATCAAAGCGTTTCGCTTTATACTGAGGATTTTTTAGATTTTCAACAGAGAAAATATCGTCTAATTGTTCTTCTGTTAGTAAACCTCGCTCTAATACTACTTCTCTAACATTTTTACCTGTTTCAGCGCATATTTTACCGACGATATCGCCATTATGATGACCGATAAATGGATTAAGATAAGTAACAATGCCAATCGAATTAAAAACATATTTTTCGCATATTTCTTTATTGACGGTAATACCGTTAATACATTTTTCCAGTAAATTACGGCAAGAATTATTCATTAATGAAATAGATTCAAAAATTGCCTGGCCGATTGCCGGCTCCATCACATTCAATTGCAATTGTCCTGCTTCCGCTGCAATAGTAACACAAGTATCGTTGCCAATAACTTTGAAACATGCCTGATTAACCACTTCAGGGATAACAGGATTGACTTTAGCAGGCATAATAGATGAACCCGCTTGTAGTTCGGGTAGATTGATTTCTTTTAAACCAGCACGAGGGCCGGAAGAGAGTAGGCGAAGATCATTACAGATTTTTGATAGTTTAACGGCTAAGCGTTTTAATCCTGCATGTACTGTAATATAAGCACCACAGTCGGAAGTTGCTTCAATTAAATCTTCTGCCGGAATGCAGGGCAATCCTGTTACTTCAGCTAATTTTTTTACCACCAATTCTTGATAACCGGCAGCGGTATTGACTCTGGTTCCGATTGCGGTTGCACCAAGATTGACTTCAAGTAATAATTCACTAGCGCGGTGTAAATTTTTTATCTCTTCTTTTAATAATGTAGCAAATGCATGAAATTCTTGCCCTACTGTCATAGGAACCGCATCTTGTAATTGGGTACGACCCATTTTAAGAATATCTTTAAATTGGTTGGCTTTTTGTTCAAAACCTTCTTGAAGTAGGGTAAGTGATTTAATTAGGTTAGTAATAGAGTTATAAACCGCAATTCGAAAGCCGGTTGGATAGGCATCATTAGTTGATTGACTCTTATTTAAATGGTCATTGGGATCTAAATATTGGTATTCACCTTTTTTATGTCCCATTAATTCAAGACCAATGTTAGCCAGGACTTCGTTAGTATTCATATTTAATGATGTACCGGCTCCCCCTTGAAAGACATCTACTGGAAATTGATCCATGCACTTGCCTTTATCTAAAATTTGGTCACAGGCATTAATAATCGCATCTGCTTGCTTTTGTGGAATAGTTTTTAGTTCTTTATTTGCCATTGCCGCTGCCTTTTTTACCATTACCATTCCACGAATAAATTCGGGTACATGATTAATAGTTCGGTCGCTAATATAGAAATTCTCGATCGCACGCAATGTATGAATACCATAATAGGCTTCAGCAGGTACATCTCGTTTACCTAATAGGTCTTCTTCAGAACGAATACTTTTGGACATACAAACCTTCTTAAAATTAAATAGCGATTTATTAACTGAATATGTAATGTAATAGTAAAAATGGATTATATTAACGTCAGATTTGATATTAATAACTAAGATTTTAATTATAACCGTGATATATATTCCGAAATAGTGGTATTGTCATAAATATGGAATACTATATATGCATCTTAGTGAATTAAATATGATATGTGTGATCACATTCACATAACCCATTAAAAACATTAAAATTTTTTATCATTGAAAAATGTATGATAGATCTGCATCATATAGGTATTATCGGCATATAAAGCAAATATTGTGATATTCATTTTTTTGAGAAAATTTATCTTGCTAAGTCAAGAGGCTAGCGTTTTATTAGCAAATATTAGGAGAATTGTATGCGTTGGTTTCCATTCATACTTTTATGCCTGTTAATTTATATCGAAGCAGTTATCTTTGTTAGGGTTGTTGAGAGCATAGGTGTATTAACCACTTTAATATTGGTCGTTTTAACTTCATGCCTTGGAATTTCTTTAGTAAAAAGTCAGGGAATTAAGAACTTATTGTTAATACGTCAAAAATTAGCTGATGACGAAAATCCGGCCGAGAAGATGATTAAGAATGTGGCCTTAGTGATTGCAGGTATTCTGTTAATCATACCTGGTTTTTTTACGGATTTTTTAGGTTTGTTATTACTATTTTCTCCGATCCAAAAACTGATAGTCGTGAAGCTTATGCCGCATATTCATTTTTATTCTGCCGGGGCAGCTAACGATAATTTTAACCGTTCTTCAAAAGGGCATACCTATGAAGGCGAATTTGATAGAAAATCTGATTCTCCATCAAACAGCATTAAACATGAAGACAGATTTTCTAAAAAAGAAGATCATGATGATAAATAATACTAACGATTTTGTTTTTAAGTAGAAAGAAAAAATGAAAAATTTTTTGTATACCCCCTTGAACTGATTTTAATTGACCCCATTTTGTCAAATAGGGTACTGGTTTAATAAGACATACTAGTATCATCCTTATTTACCTTATATTGATTTTATTTATAGGAGATCTATTAATGAAAATACGTCCATTGCATGATCGGGTTATCATCAAGCGCGAAGAAGTTGAAGCTAAATCTGCTGGAGGCATTGTTTTGACGGGCTCTGCTGTTGGTAAGTCAACTCGAGGCAAAGTGCTAGCTGTTGGTAACGGTCGCATTTTAGAAAATGGTGAAAATAAACCGTTAGATGTGAAAGTTGGCGATACTGTTATTTTTAACGACGGCTATGGCGTGAAGACAGAAAAGATTGATAACGACGAAGTATTGATTATGTCAGAAAGCGATATTCTGGCAATTGTTGAAAAATAATTTCTCGCTTAGATCTTCAGAATGAATGAATTTAAAGGAAAGAAACAATGGCAGCTAAAGACGTAAAATTTGGGATTGACGCGCGTGCAAAAATGCTTCGTGGAGTAAGTATTCTTGCTGATGCAGTTAAAGTTACTTTAGGTCCGAAAGGCCGTAATGTAATTCTGGATAAATCTTTCGGAGCACCTTCAATTACTAAAGATGGCGTGTCTGTTGCGCGTGAAATCGAATTAGAAGATAAATTCGAAAATATGGGTGCCCAGATGGTAAAAGAAGTTGCATCTAAGGCGAATGATGCAGCAGGTGATGGCACAACCACAGCAACAGTACTTGCTCAATCGATTGTTAGCGAAGGTTTAAAAGCGGTTGCTGCCGGCATGAACCCAATGGATTTAAAACGCGGTATTGATAAAGCGGTTTCTGCGGCAGTTGAAGAATTGAAAAAATTATCTAAACCGTGTGCTGATAATAAAGAGATTGAACAAGTCGGTACAATTTCGGCTAACTCTGATAAAACCGTCGGTGAATTAATTGCTAAAGCAATGAAAGCAGTTGGCAAAGAAGGCGTTATTACCGTTGAAGAAGGTTCCGGTTTAGAAGACGAACTAGCTACTGTTGAAGGTATGCAATTTGATCGCGGTTATTTGTCTCCTTATTTTATTAATAAGCCAGATATGGGGTCTGCTGAATTAGAAAATCCCTATATCCTATTAGTAGATAAGAAAGTTTCTAATATCCGTGAATTGTTACCTGTATTAGAAGCTGTTGCTAAAGCAGGTAAACCTCTGTTGATTATTGCTGAAGATGTTGAAGGTGAAGCCCTGGCAACATTGGTAGTAAACAACCTACGTGGTATTGTAAAAGTTGCTGCGGTAAAAGCCCCTGGTTTTGGTGATCGCCGTAAAGCCATGTTGCAGGATATTGCTATTCTAACCAAAGGTGCTGTTATCTCTGAAGAAATCGGTATGGAGTTAGAGAAAGCGACGCTAGAAGATTTAGGTCAAGCGAAGCGTATCGTTATTAACAAAGATACCACCATCATTATTGATGGTATCGGTGAGAAAAGCACGATTAAAAGCCGTATCGAACAAATTAAGCAACAACGTGATGAAGCAACCTCCGATTATGATCGTGAAAAATTGCAAGAGCGTATTGCCAAGTTATCAGGCGGTGTTGCGGTGATTAAAGTAGGTGCTGCGACTGAAGTTGAAATGAAAGAGAAACGTGCCCGTGTCGATGATGCGTTGCATGCAACTCGTGCAGCCGTAGAGGAAGGTATTGTTGCTGGCGGCGGTGTTGCTCTGGTTCGTGTTTCAGCTGCATTAGATAAGTTGAAAGGTGACAACGAAGATCAAAAAGTTGGTATTGATATCGCCCTTCGCGCGATGGAATCACCTATGCGTCAAATTGTTGAGAATGCGGGTGAAGAATCAGCTGTAGTTGTGAACAATGTTAAGCAAGGTAAAGGCAACTACGGTTATAACGCTTTAACTGAAGAGTATGGCGACATGCTTGACATGGGTATCTTGGATCCAACTAAGGTTACTCGTTCTGCTTTACAATTTGCTGCCTCAATCGCCGGTCTTATGATCACAACTGAAGCTATGGTAACTGATTTACCAAAAGAAGATAAAGCTGATCTAGGTGCTGCTGGTATGGGTGGTATGGGTGGTATGGGTGGTATGATGTAAGGTATTAAAATCCTAACATCGTTATCCTTATCACGAGAAGAACCCTGAGTTTAACTTTTGACTCGGGGTTTTTTATTATCAAATTTTTATCTGTTTGCAATTTGATTTCATTAAGGGTTTGCTAGCGACTGGTTATTGGCTTTAAGTCTATTTTTTCACATAATATGATTTAATTTTGCGATAATATGATTTAACCGAGTATATTTACTAGAATAGGGTAAAATGTTGTTAACACGCTGGTATAAAAGATTGATGGCCAAACTATTTGGCTGGATATTATGTTGTTATTGGATAATAAGCTTAATTTGGCAAAAAAATTCGGTAATGTAAGCGTTGATATTAATATATAGCTAAAAGTAAATGAGGAACAACATGCGAATTAAAGTATTGCTTGGTGCCACGCTATTTGTCTTGGCTGGCTGTTCAACAACCAATAAAATTACCACTGCGGGTGAAAAAGTTCGTTTCGTTAATACCCAGCCTGGAAGTGAATGTCGGCATTTAGGGTCGATTACCGGCACCCAAAGTAATTGGCTTAGTGGCGTAAATAATGAGTCTAGTTCACTGCGTGGCGCAGCAAATGATTTACGCAATAAAGCTGCTGAGATGGGAGGCAATGTTATTTATGGCGCTAATAGCCCAACGGAAACGTTACTCTCGAGTTTTATTCCTACTGACAGTAAAATGATAGGACAAGTTTATAAGTGTCCATAACGCATGCTAAGCATGATCCTGAATAATATAGGATCATGCGTTTTATCATGTAGCTAAATCGTTATTGTAATTGTAAGTCAATCGGTGTTTTACTCAATTTTCCACCTATTTCTCTGGTTAATCTCGGTACCAGATAGCCTGAGATACGAGTAAGCAGTTCTTTCATTATGATGCGAGCCTCTTCATCCGTTACCATAAAATGGGCGGCACCTTGGACTTTATCTAATAGATGTAAATAATAAGGTAGTATGCCGTTTTCAAACAGTTTATTACTTAATTTAGCCAGACAGTCAGCATTATCATTCACACCGCGTAAAAGTACACTTTGATTTAATAAGGTAACACTTACCTGTTTTAACTGTTCCATCGCGCGACTAAACTCATTGTCAATTTCGTTGGCATGATTGATATGAGTCACCATCACGAGTTTCGCACAAAACTAATTTGGGTACGCTAATAAAACACGGATGTGCTCAGCAATAGCATTTTTGATTACGTCCCAATTTTGTTGATAAAGGGTTATTTTTTCAGATATACGACGTTTATGT
>NZ_NHNG01000096.1:0-562 GCF_002287155.1 Arsenophonus sp. ENCA | reverse complement strand
GTATGGCACCGGCAGTGATGTGCGAAATGTGGAAGATAACACGCCGCACCTGGTTATCTACGACTACCAAGACTCGCGCAGCGGGCGTTGCCCGAGCGAATTCCTGGTAAACTATACGGGGTATCTGCAAGTTGATGGCTACGCGGGTTATCATGGCACGGAAGCTCAACTCGTTGGCTGCATGGCGCATGCGCGCCGTAAATTTGAAGAGGCTCGGCGAGCCCAGCCGAATACCAAAGTAGGCAAAGCCATTTGGGCCTTAGGGTTAATTGAGAAACTGTACCGGATAGAAAAAACGTGTCAAGGGATTTCTCCTGAAGAGATTTACCGACGGCGACAGAGCGAAGCGCGTCCATTGATGGAGGAGTTTAAACTAGTTGCTGAATAGAGACTTGCATTTTTTGTCACGCTATTGAGAATAAAAAGAGGTTTAACTTAGAGAATAAAGGTTTGAAATGATCAACAAAGAGCGGCTGTTACGAGATAATCGTTTATGTAAAGCAATCATTGGATTATCAGTCGAAGAATTGAAAAATTTAGCCGCTGAATTTTCAGCTTGTTA
>NZ_NHNG01000554.1:0-1216 GCF_002287155.1 Arsenophonus sp. ENCA | reverse complement strand
GACCGTCCGCACACGCTGTTTTACTGCGACCCACCGTACTGGGGGACAGAAGGCTATGGCGTGGATTTTGGACTGGAGCAATATGAAAAATTAGCGGGTATGGGACGGGATTTAGCGGGAATGATGATTATTTCGGTCAATGATATTCCTGAAATGCGGGCAGTGTTTCGAGGCTTTGCGATGGAGAGCGTCCCGATCCGCTATAGTCTTAATAGCAATCAGCCCACCCAACGGCGTGAGCTGATTATTACCGTTAAATAATCCCTTTCGCAGCCAAGAATGAGGAAAGGTTAGGCGCGGTGACGAGTTGCTTTTTTCTCAGTCATCGCTGCCAGGGTACGTTTCGCCACCTCTCGCGTTTCTCCAGGAATGTGCCGGAAGAACGTTAGCACCTCAGCCTCTTCTTCATCGCGTACCACATCGAGCGCACTGGCTTCATCGCTGCGCTCACCTGTAATCAAATAATTAACATCAACCCCCAATGCTTTAGCGGAGACCAGATAAGCGGCATCAGGATGACGTTCGCTTTTTTCGTAGTTGTACTGGGTGAGTTTTTTAACGCCACAGCGTTCGGCGAAGATCTCCTGGCTAAGTCCCAATCGCAGGCGCTCGGATTTGAGGCGATCTCCCACCCCTTCTAGCGTTAGCGTAACCCACTGCTGGGTATCGAGCGGGGCCTGTTCATCGCTCGAAGCCGTCGACGAGGTCTTGCCGGCCAGTTGCTGGCTCAACTGTTGCAGTTGTTTCTCTTTTTCGACCACCAGTTGCTGACTGCGTTTAAGCGCCGCTTCATCTTTGCGTAATGCGGCACGTAATTCCCGTACCGACATGCGATCAACCTCATCCAGCGTTAGGCCTGCGATGGTGCCGCCTTCAGCCAGCTCGGCGAGGTCTTCGTCGTCTTCTAACATCAGCTCATAAAGTTTGGTTTTTCCAAGTTTTACCAGCGATGGTAATTCTGACTGCAATCTAGGCGAAAGGTATTTGATAGATGCCTGCATCATGCGATGTGCTGTTCCATTAGTTAACGCTAACTGTTCTGTTAATATTTTTGTGAATTCCCCATAAGGCTCATTCTCTTTAAGAATAATTAGCCGTTTCCCCGCCTCCAGCATGGCTTCGGCACTCTGTGCCATATAAAAGCGCGCCTCATGCACAATGCGCTCGCGCTCATAGGGTAGACCATCCCCAAAACGTGCCATTACCTCCTGTTGGG
>NZ_NHNG01000180.1:0-563 GCF_002287155.1 Arsenophonus sp. ENCA | reverse complement strand
ATTGGAGACTATTTAAAGTCAGTTAGTCGATGGGCACATCCTTGTCTAATGACAGAACAATTCTATCCGTCGATAGAAACTTCGTTGATGGATATTGCGAGGGCATTTATCGGGAGCTCAGTTAGGCCACATAAAATAAATATTATCAGTAAATCCGCTTACGCAGATTTGCCCGTACCTTGCCATCAGGATATTTCTTATTCCCGAGAAGATCCTTATGATTTTTCTTTAAGCGTGTTGCTTAATAGTGAAATAAGGGTGTTTCGGTGATTGAAGTAAATTTTACGCTGTTCTGAGATGGAAATTCCAAAGACCTGCGCTAAGGAGTAAGAAGGTATCATCAATAAAGGGTCTACGATTCCGTAAAATTTGGGTCATGCAACCGAGGCGCTTGATACCCGCGATGGCGTGTTCAACTGTAATACGGATGCCCGAGATTATTTTATTTTCTTGTTTTTGTTCAGGCGATAAAGGTCTTTTTCGAGTTCCTTTTTTTGGGATTTGTGTATTAGGATGCTGTTTATCTATACCTTGAAAACCGGTATCTGCCCAGATGGTTACCT
>NZ_NHNG01000351.1:0-1220 GCF_002287155.1 Arsenophonus sp. ENCA | reverse complement strand
CCAATAAAGGTCCAATTAGAACGCGTTTAATCTCTTTATGATCAGCCATGATTTAACGCTCCTTTGCGTACTTTATTCAGGAATGGGCCAAAACCATTATTACCCAACCAGAAATCAAACATATTCTGGATACCGTTTGATGTCAGTGTTGCCCCTGATAGGCAATCGATACTAGAGGGACCATCTAATGCTCCACCACGCACAATTTTTATCGTTGGTTTCCCTTGTTGATTATAAAGTTTTTTACCAATCCATTGAGCGCGCCATTGTGGATTATCTACCTCGCCACCTAGACCTGGCGTTTCACCATGAGAATAATAAGTTATACCTCGTGATGTTGTACCATCTATATCAACAGCGATAAAAGCATACATTACCGACCATAAGCCAGAACCATAAACCGGTAACACCAGTGCGATGGTTTTTCCATTATCATTGTTGACTAAATAAATTTCTGCCGAGTTGGCTCTATAACGGATCTTAGCAACATCCTGTTCAGGAGATAATGCAATTCGGGTTTCATCATTACGTAGCTGACTATTAAGATCGAAGTTACCATTACTATTTGATATTTCAGTTGTGTTGAAATCCAAAATCTTAGCGCTAACACGAGTATTATAAAGAGATTGTATCTCTTCAGCTGACATTTTTGGTTTGAGTAAACCAGCAACATCAAGAATATTACGTTGCTTATCTAATAATTTTTGCGCTTGCTGTTTAGACTTCAAACCTACCGCTGCACCAGATACAACTACTGAACATACTAAACACAGAATAAATACCACAAGAAATGTTCTGCCGACGCTATCTTTTGGATTTTTTATTTTATTGTTAGCCACGGGCTTTTCTCCGTTTAATATTTGCCTGAACTACCAGATAATCAAACAGAGGCGCAAATAAGTTAGCAAACAGAATTGCCAACATCATCCCTTCCGGATAAGCAGGATTAATGACTCTGATGAGAACACACATTACACCGATCAATATTCCGTATGCCCATTTACCTTTATTGGTAAAAGAAGCCGAAACAGGATCAGTCGCCATAAACATCATGCCAAAAGCAAAACCGCCTAGTACCAAATGCCAGTACCAGGGCATCGCAAATAAAGGATTAGTCGTTGATCCAATAACATTAAATAGATAAGACATTACCATCATGCCTATCATTACACCGGTAACGATACGCCATGAAGCTATTCGGCAAAAAATAATTAACGATC
>NZ_NHNG01000331.1:0-6188 GCF_002287155.1 Arsenophonus sp. ENCA | reverse complement strand
ACCGGTTTTCAAGGTATAGATAAACAGCATCCTAATACACAAATCCCAAAAAAAGGAACTCGAAAAAGACCTTTATCGCCTGAACAAAAACAAGAAAATAAAATAATCTCGGGCATCCGTATTACAGTTGAACACGCCATCGCGGGTATCAAGCGCCTCGGTTGCATGACCCAAATTTTACGGAATCGTAGACCCTTTATTGATGATACCTTCTTACTCCTTAGCGCAGGTCTTTGGAATTTCCATCTCAGAACAGCGTAAAATTTACTTCAATCACCGAAACACCCTTATTTCACTATTAAGCAACACGCTTAAGGAATCAATAAATCACGGGCGCTCATCCCATAACGGTTAAAATTGGTGCTGGTTATCTGCATCAACCCAACCGAATAACGACGCTTTTTCTTCTCAATCCGGTCAATGATGCTGAGAGCTTCGTCTTTGCTTTTAGGATAGTGAGAAATAACGCCGTTGTTACCGGGCTTGCGTTCCGCTTGTGGAATAATTTCAGCAATGGCGTAGGGATTAAAACCGGACTCTACCCGTGCAATGTCAAGCGCTGTGTCGGGATGTACTGTCGTTGCACACTGCATCGCCAGCGCAAGAAAAGCGGTAGTTGAAAGCATAAGCTGCCTCTGAAAAAGCGCATTACCATTAGCCCGTTGGTTGATTTTGCGGCGATGCGCCTTCTTCTTTCGGCTCTAACAACACCAGCTTTCCCGAAACGGCTATGCCGGGTGTCAGAACGATATTGACGCCCGGTTTACTGTTGTGAGCAAAAGCCACACCGACTTTTGTCCAGTACGTGCTTTTATCGCCATTTTGATCAGGCTGGCTCTCCTGCGTGACATACACGTTGTAAGTTGGTTTTCTCATCGTGAGTTTCTCATTGAATAAAAATAGTTGAGGGATGGAAAATTAAAAACAGTATGCAGTTATCTTTTTTTTGGTCTTTCTCTCTCCTCCTCCGTACATAAAATACGTTTTAAATTATCTTTGGCTTCATCACCATGGCGTTCAATGATATAATGAATAAATTCAGCGACAGTGACGGGACGCCCAATATAATGACCGATATCGAGCACTAGTTTATCCAGACGGTCACGCAATATAGCGCCCACATAAATGTTCTTTCCCTTTCTGGAAAGTTGTTTAAACATTATTATTCCTTAAATAAAAGGTGATTAGCGGCATTTCAGCGCATAAGATATGTTTGTGGCAAACAGCGGTTGGTGATGCTGTCTTTTTGTTGTTTTTCAGTTTTGTTTAACCCCATTTTCAAAATGGCAATGAAATTAACCAGCGTATTCATGGTGTCCTCTTTTTGTTTTTTCGTGGATGTTATCCCCCATAGTTCATCAATAATGTCTTCGGTTGGACGGGTCTCATATCCCCGTAGAATACTGAGTCTTAATAACCGTATTTCATCGTCTTTTTTGCACTGTTCACGATAGCGCATTTGACGACGCTCACGGCAACGTTGACGAGCGTTCATCTATTATTCTCCCGCAAAAGTGGCTTAAGTGTTAAACACGTTAAAACATGCCAATCCTGAAACCACTTAACGTGGTGTACACCTGTGTCGGCATACGTCAGCCAGAAAGCGTTATAAGCTCCGCCTTGAGCGTAAAAATCAAGGCTACCGGCGATCAACCCGTTATTCCGTCGCTAATTTTTTAGCGGCGAAATGACTAATCATGCAGCATGACTATATCGTTTTCCGCCATACTGCGGATCGCCGATACTGATTTGTTAAAGAGCAGGCGCAACTATTCAGATAACAGGCACCTCTACCAACACTGGATGTTTTCAGTATCAGGTCGCCCGGAAAACCTGGGCGAGGGAAGATGATGACTTAAAAAATCAGGTCGGGGTATGGAGGGAACCTCCGTTTTTCCATAAAAATAAAAATATAAAAATCAATAACTTAAAAATAAAAACAAATAAAATTCATATTTATCAATAAGATAAAATCAATGTTATTTAAAATAACACTCCAAAAATTTTTGACTAAATTGCAGAGTGTTTTCTTATTAAAGTCACATAAAGGCGATTAACTTAATAAAAGCATCTTGAATAATAAAATTAAATAATGCCTTTAATTCAGAAGAGGAATTAAGTTCGTACTTATGCATTGCGCTGTTCAAATGATTATCTATCGTACTTACACTAATATTTAGTTTTAACGCTATTTCACTCCTTGTTAACCCAACTCTAAAAAGTGATAAAATCTCAATTTCTCTCTTAGAGAGCTTTGGAAAAAGTTCTGAGTAAGGTGTAAAATCTTCAATCCGAAAATACTTCATTATTCCCCCTATTCAGTTAGCGTAACGTCAGAGCACATCGCCCTGACGACGAGTCTTAAACGCTAATTACCTGACAACCAGAAGGCAGTAGTTGGGGAGGAATATAATGATTTATCCTGTTTTCTTGGCAAAATTGCCTAAGCTGATGCGCATGGTGCACTTCCGCTTTTCTATAAATATTATTTAAATGCACTTCGACGGTTTTAATTGCAATATCTAACCACTTAGCAATCTCCTTGCAGGTTAATCGCTGTAAAGCAAGGAACAAGATGTCCGATTCTCTGGCGGTAAACATCTCATTGGGTTGAGACATCATAACCCGATAAGGGGTCTCACATTCGATATATTCAAGCAGCGACAAAAATAGGAACGGCTGAGCATAAAAAAATACTCCTTGATAAACGTTCTTTTCATCGAATCTCGGAAAAAAATCAAATCGCAACGGTTGAGGCGGTTTTTTATAACCAGCGGGTAACGTACTCAGCATCGATAACGGTAATTTCTTATCGCGCATAACCTCTTCGTATTCATGAAAAACATCCAGTACTTGAGAAGATTCCACTGTCATTCCCAGAATATCCATCATTGCGGCATTGGTATAAACCTCAGATTGCGCATCAGTAAAGCCGCAGGGGATCGTGAGACTTTGGCAAAATTGGTTGATGGGGATGTTCATGCGATACCCCCTATTTTCAGAAGGGATACGCGTTGTCGCGGCGTCAAATTGCGTGAAATGCGCGCAAATTTAGCGAGGATGGCGGGTCTGGCGTTACAGACACGCTTACAGAAAATGGGATGCAGATTTTTAGGGCGAGCTTTAAGTGGGGTAGTAGCCATGATAGCAACCTCAGTAAGTAGCTGGTTTTCGCTACCACCTGAGTTGATCATCTCATTGGTGGTAGCCCAGGCGAGGTGATCAATACCGGCCTTACTGGACACCGGCCATCCTTACGGATGCCCCACCTGAGCCACCATTGTTATTAGGTATGCTTAGGCGTAAAAAAAGACGCTTGGCTGCGTCATTTGCCGCCAGTAAGATTAACGGGTTGATCATCCCGGTTATCCATTTGTAGATAACAACCCTATTGTAGCGACTGAGAGGAAAATCGGCAAGGATATATTAATGGATGTGGGTGCATATTAATGGTAACACTTAACAGTGTTTACATTGACTTAAAACGCCATAATTTGTCAGTACCAATTTTTATTCCTATTCTTGGCGTCTCCATATATTCTGGTTTAGCCGTCGAATCGTAAACACAAAAATCATGCGATTGTGTTAAATCAATCTGGTTATTATTTTTCGTGATATTTAAATTTTTGCAGAGTTTACCCGGCCCATCCAAAGAAAGAACGGTTGGTTTGTATAAATCAATTCCTCGAATTAAAACCGCCGCCGGAAATCCTTCACGTTCGGTCACAATATTCAGACAATGGTACATGCCGTAAATAAGATAAACATAGGAAAACCCGGCAGCACCAAACATGACTGCTGTTCGTGGCGTACAGCCTCTCGCGGCATGACAGGCCGGATCATCCTGCCCTATATAGGCTTTCACTTCGTTGATAACACCATAATAGTTAGAAAATTTTAAAACTTTTCCCAACAAATCCTTTGCCACACAAAGCGTATCACGCTCATAAAATGAGCGAGGTAAAATAGTATTACTCGACATCGATTAATCCATCAGCGCATTAATCTCAGCATCAGACAACCCAGTAGACATCTTGACAATGGCCCGATCAACGCCGTTGGCTAAAAGCTGGCGCGCTATGGTTCTGGCAGATTCCTGCCTACCTTTTTCAATGCCTCTCTGTTCACCAAGATGAATACCCTCTTGACGACCTTTCAAGATGCCTTTTTCAATGCCACGCTGTTCACCAAGTTTCTCGCCCTCTTGCCGCAGCTGCTCTGCAATGGTCATCACCACCTCCCGATAATCAGTTGCTCTTTCCGCAATCTGGTGCAAAAATTGCTTTGCATCAGAAGTATTTCCTCGTTCTACAATATAACATATTAATCCTCGAAATAGCTCAGGCTGCAATACCCACTGATTGAGCAAGGATACGATCTCATGACTTAACTCTAGCATATCGCGGGTACGGATATGCTTCATCACCAGCTCCATCAGGGCAACATGTCGATGTGTGACAATCTCCTCGTCCGGGATGGCCGTAACGTCAACCAGTGGAAACGCCTGCATATAGACAGACTTTGCCAGTTCCGGATCAGCAAAACAATCCAGCCAATGAGTACTGTATGGATAAGGCGAGATTTTACCCTGATAAAACAGCAGTGGTATCACTACCGGCAAGGTGTCGTTACCCTGCTCAAGATGGCGCTGCATGGCGGCAACCGCATATCTTAGAAGCCTGAACGCCATCAGCTTTTCCGGGCGGCTCTGGTGCTCGATGAGAGTATAGATATACCCAACTCCCGTAGTCGTCTGCACCGAATAGAGCATATCAGAGCACTGGCTACGCAGGTCTGGCTCAATAAAGCTGCCGGATTCCATCGTCAGCGTACTAAAATCACACAATTGACGAAGTTTTTCCGGTAAATGAATTTGCAGGAAATCCCTTGCAATCGTGATATCACCGAGGAATTTCTTAAACAAAGCATCGTGATTGGATAGTTTACTCATTTCCTAGCTCTTTTTTCTGCCAGTGAATTTTTTAATTTGTAAATTTCTTTCTTACCTTTTTCCCGTTGCTGCTCTTTCTCTTCCTGCTCCGGTGTCAAATTGCGATTATTAAAAATCACCAAATCTACTTTGGCATCGTAACAAATACTGTAATCGGGTAAGTCGTTAGCTTTAGCCAAATTTTTTAACATTCTTTTAAACTCTGCTTTATTCGCTGTACTACCCGTTTTCAAATGCAGTTTTTCAAAAGAAATATTAAACTCTCTCTGATTACCACAATGTTTACGAGCAATTTCATAGATACGCCGATCTATCGCTTTTCTGATACGGAAGTAATCATGGCTAATTTTCAATACTTTCTTCTTATGCAATGCCTTATAAAGCCAATCAGGTAAGGTTACTTCCACCATACCAATATCCAACTTACCTTTTTTTTCTTCGACTATACGCCAGCTATCGATAAGACCAAAACCTGTTGATTCCTGTTTATCATCAGAGTAGATAATATTTGTTGTAATTCTTGTCCCTGATAGCCTATCCAATGCTTTTTCTAACTCTTGATAAGTTCTACCGCTAATTGTTCTATTAGTTGTGACAAAAAAATCATAAGGCGTAAAACAAACAGTCCTACTGATTGGCTCGTTGTTATTCAGTGCATCCTGCAATTTAGATATCGCATATATCCAAACATCCTTGTCAAAAACAGTCGCTATACCTGCCGAGTTAGGTTTTATAGTAAGGCTAACATTTCCTTGTCGATATTCCCTATCATTCGTGTCGCCCCCTTTAAGGGCAAAAAAAGGATGCTCCATACTTGCCATCTCATCCCTAAAGCTGGAAAGCTCTATCTCATCGGCAATAAAAAAATCTATCTCGTGCCTACGCGGGCGTAACGTTTTCAAGTTGTTTACTCTCTGATTACTTGTATGATCTGCCATAGCCTCAACGGCCCATTCCCAGTCGAAACGCAACAAACCCATAAAACGTTATGCAGCCATTAGATGAGCTAAAAATACTTCATTTGGAGAAAAATAGCCCAACGATTTTCGTCCCCGAGTATTAAGTATGTGCTCAAGTTCTGCAATCTCGTTGTCCGTGACTGAGTTGAAATCCGTTCCTTTTGGGTAAAAACGGCGGATAAGTCCGTTACTGTGTTCATTTAAACCACGCTCCCATGAGTGATAAGGCCTGGCAAAGAAGACATTAGCACCGGTGATCTCAGTTATCTGTTTATGCA
>NZ_NHNG01000533.1:0-564 GCF_002287155.1 Arsenophonus sp. ENCA | reverse complement strand
CCCCCATTCTGACACTACTGTTCCAGCTTAATGCGTTACTAATCAAGTCGCCAACTGCCCAACTCAAAACATGGTTTTCATTTTCATTTATGTAAGTAGTGTCATAACGAGTAAAGCCCTGGTTATCTTTATGCTGATGATTACCACCAATTTGTTGTTTAAAGACCCCGGTGCTGGATAAGCTGCCAGCCATACCAAACAAACGCAGTTCATTCCAGATAGAAAGTTGAGTGTCATTATGCTGAGTTCGGTTGGCGTAGAGATCATAATTAAATAGCTCCCCCTGGCTACTTAGCGCTGCAAAACGGCGTGGAGAATTGCCAACCATTAGATTTTGCGGTGGTAACCAGCTGTCGGGAACTTGTAATAGCAGCCGTTGTTGGGCACTATCATAGTTGACTTGCACATTGGGCATGGCACTAACGTCAATTTGCGGTTGGGTTAGTTTAGTGGCCGGTAAACCGGCTTTTTGTAAATCAGTGGCCGACAGCCAAAAATGGCCTTTACGTTCATTGACGATCGCGATAATCCCGCTGGCATACTGGTTAACCACTAACTCCAACC
>NZ_NHNG01000319.1:0-1261 GCF_002287155.1 Arsenophonus sp. ENCA | reverse complement strand
CTTTTTTTGTCTATAGAAGGTTCAACTAATCGCCATAGGTCTTTAGGGCGGAAACATCTACTTTTTAACCATCGGCTAACCGTGTCATGAGATAAAGGCGATGGGCTGACTTCTGATAACGCCAAACTAGAGTATCTTACACTGCTTACTTGCAAGAATATTTTATAGATATCTTTAATGCATGGATAACCGGACAAAATATGAACATCCTGATTTTTTCTTGTTTTTAAATTTATACTTCTTTTTTAGAGACTGCGAAACTCGTGTATTATTCAAGTCAGCTAATCCTACCCAGACTTACCTTTTACTCGAAGGTATCGTTAATTATTTTCTCTATTTAGAATTTATCGCATTGATAATTAAAATATTTTGTATATATCGGTATTACCGCTATCATTCGATTAATTATCGTAGAACATAAAGATCCATTTTCTGTACTGATTTATGCAATCTCGATATTAGTCATGATTTTAGCCTTGTATTTAGCTAACACCAAACGTCTTGTAGAATAAAAAACTATTGATTAAAACGATAAAGTATGACTTAATTAACTCTAGCCTCGAGAGTAACAATCTCTTTTTATTAGTAAAAATTTTAAGTAATTCAAAATTTAGCGATATCATAATACCTCTTCATTAATGAGTTCCTTCTGATTAAATACTATTAGTAAAAATCATGTTAATCTTTGAGATTTTTGATTAATTAACAAAATTAAGGAACGTATATGTCAAGCATCAATACAGGTATTGTCAAATGGTTTAATGCTGATAAAGGCTTTGGGTTTATTTCGCCCAAAAATGGCAGTCAGGATGTGTTTGTTCATTATTCTGCTATTCAGGGTAATGATTATAAAACGCTCTATGAAGGACAGGAAGTAAATTTTTCTGTCGAAAGCGGTCATAAAGGACTTTCGGCAACTAATGTGATAGCCTTTGCGTAGGATCTAATTCATTGATATTATCGCGTGGTTATCTTTATACTATTCGGTAATATCATTTAGTTAATAACAAATATTCGTTTGCCACTTTCACCTATCAGACTTCCGTTACCACCTTCAACATCAAAGTGATACATCAAGCCTTTTTCGGTGATTTTCCGTTTACGTAATCTGGTTATTTTCACGATTTCGTCATTGTCACGAGTTTCGCAGTCTCTAAAAAAGAAGTATAAATTTAAAAACAAGAAAAAATAAGGATGTTCATATTTTGTCCGGTTATCCATGCATTAAAGATATCTATAAAATATTCTTGCAAGTAAGCAG
>NZ_NHNG01000279.1:0-1276 GCF_002287155.1 Arsenophonus sp. ENCA | reverse complement strand
TTGTTAACCATAATAAACAACTGAACAAGTTAGACATCTCAGAAGAAGGAACTCCAATACACTTACGAGGCTACGGTTGGGTGACTGTTTTCAAATTTACAGCCAAAAACGGCCGTATTGATTACATAGTAACAAACAAAGAGAATCCCACCCGTGAATACGTCAAATCTATCATGGATGCCCGTTGGTCTGTTGAAGTTTATCATCGAGAAGTTAAACAAAATTGTGGTATTGAACGCTGTCAGGCTCGCACGAGCCGAGCGCAAAGAAATCATATTTTTCTCGCTATTTCTGCGTGGTTTGAACAACATAAACGTCGTATATCTGAAAATATAACCCTTTATCAACAAAATTGGGACGTAATCAAAAATGCTATTGCTGAGCACATCCGTGTTTTATTAGCGTACCCAAATTAGTTTTGTGCGAAACTCGTGATCGTGACAAGGTAAAAGCCCTTTACTGGGATAAAACCGGTTTCTGTCTCTGGTACAAACGCCTGGAGCAAGATTTTTTCCGTTGGCCTGCTGCCAGTCAAAAAACCTTACAATTGACCGAAGAACAGTGGTACTGGTTGCTCGCTGGTGTCGACCTGGCTAAAATGCGCCTGCACCAACCACTCAACTGCAGGATAGCCAGTTAAATTTTGCGGAGGATTTTGCCGCGGCATGGTAAAGTCACGTCATGAATATCTCGATAGATAACTTACCCAACGATATCAATTTGCTAAAACAGATTATCGTTGATTTTCAGCGCGAAAATCTTCATTGGCAGGAAAAATACCAAATTCTGCTGGAAGAGTTGAATCTTTGCCGCCGAAAACGCTTTGGGCGCAGCGCCGAGCCGCTTTCCCCGCAGGGTGAGGTTTTTAACGAAGCTGAAGTTGAGGCGCATCGACCCGACGGGGCGCCCAGCGATGACGAAGCCTGTGAAACCCAATTATCTGACGTCAATGATAGTATTACGGACGATGCCGTCCCGGATGCAACTGTTCCTTCGCCTGCAAAAAAACGCCGCCCACGACTCCCACCCCATCTGCCGCGTAGGGAAATTATTATTCACCTACCGTCCGGGGAGCAGGCGTGTGATTGCTGCCATCAGCCGATGCACGTGATGGGTGGAGAAGTGCGTGAAGAGCTTGAGTTTATACCCGCTCACGTGCAAGTTACCCGTTATATCCGTGAAAAATACGGCTGTCGATACTGTGAGCAACATGGCACAGAAGGTAGTGTAAAGGTAGCCCCTCCGCCGCCGGCGCTTATCCCTAAGAGTTACGCCA
>NZ_NHNG01000555.1:0-1288 GCF_002287155.1 Arsenophonus sp. ENCA | reverse complement strand
AGAAAAATCTATCCGAAAGCCTTATTTATTTATGATACTGAAAAAGATATTTATACTTGTCCTGCCGACCATCAGTTATCCCTGAAAAGTACAGTTTTAGCTTCAGAAAACACGAGGAGCTATAAGGTTTATGGCTGTGTTAATTGCGCCCAATGCGAGCAAAAAAAACAATGTACACAATCCAAAGATGGAAGGAAAATAAAACGCTATCCGGAAGATAAACAGCGAGATGAACTTCGTTTACATATGGCTACTCCTGAGTCTAAAAAAATCTTGAATCAGCGAAAGAGCATGGTTGAACCTGTGTTTTCAGCATTGCGGGGAATTCAGGGTTTGGAACGTTTCCGGCGTAAGGGATTATTAGCGGTAAAGCTCGAATTTACCCTGCATGCAATGGCCTATAACTTATCAAGAGCGGTTGCTCTGATATTATGGATGATTTTCAGTCTATTATTTGTACAAACTAAAATCAGAAAAAGAGAAAATCTGCACGGTGGGATATTGTTGAAAAAAAAATTCCACCCCTTTTGCGACAGCCTCATTATGGCGGGGCGTAGCGGGGGAGCTGAAAAGCTCGCCGGATTCTTTGCTACCGGTAGTCGAACCCTGTTACGTCTCGCCACCCCGCTTCGACGAGGCTGTCGCAAAAGCTCATGTTATCGATTAAAATTTGCTTTATTCGTTTTAAACGCAGATCTTTTATGACCGTATTTACTCGCAAACTGGAATCGCCTTCTCACACCAAACGTAAGTTTGTCAAAGCGCAAAATCTACCTATCTTGGAGGGTTCTGTTTCCCTTTGCGATTATCTCAAGCAAATTGGTGAACGTAGGGCATTTATTGTCACAGAGATTTTGGATGAACAAGACTGGGTACCTTTCGAACGCTGTTATTCTTCAACAGGTAGAGCGCCGTATTCTCCTCGTTCAATAAGCGTGTTGCTTAATAGTGAAATAAGGGTGTTTCGGTGATTGAAGTAAATTTTACGCTGTTCTGAGATGGAAATTCCAAAGACCTGCGCTAAGGAGTAAGAAGGTATCATCAATAAAGGGTCTACGATTCCGTAAAATTTGGGTCATGCAACCGAGGCGCTTGATACCCGCGATGGCGTGTTCAACTGTAATACGGATGCCCGAGATTATTTTATTTTCTTGTTTTTGTTCAGGCGATAAAGGTCTTTTTCGAGTTCCTTTTTTTGGGATTTGTGTATTAGGATGCTGTTTATCTATACCTTGAAAACCGGTATCTGCCCAGATGGTTACCTCAGGAGGAATATGGCGAATTATAT
>NZ_NHNG01000341.1:0-569 GCF_002287155.1 Arsenophonus sp. ENCA | reverse complement strand
AAACAACGTTTTTAGAGGGCGAGGAGTGAATTCAGAAAGCACGGGGGTAATTTTATATGATTTCCAGAAGTTCAAGGTACCACCATTCTACCCGATATCGATTTGCAGCCGCTAGGCTGCTTCCTTGTGGCTAAAAATCGAATTTAAGCGGCCTAGAACGCTCTGTACGGCGTTTTCACCTTCAAGACAAACAAAACCACCACTTCAAACTAAGGATCACGTACAAGGCCATACACGCTGTAACGTCATTTTGTCTTCGACCATTAAACTGCTGCATCGCTGCAAAGCCTGTAAAAAACCAAAACCCGCCTATCAGAGGCTGTCGGCTGTCGCAAAAGAGGCTGTCGCAAAAGGGGTGGAATTTTTTTTTCAACAATAAACTAGTTGCTGAATAGAGACTTGCATTTTTTGTCACGCTATTGAGAATAAAAAGAGGTTTAACTTAGAGAATAAAGGTTTGAAATGATCAACAAAGAGCGGCTGTTACGAGATAATCGTTTATGTAAAGCAATCATTGGATTATCAGTCGAAGAATTGAAAAATTTAGCCGCTGAATTTTCAGCTTGTTA
>NZ_NHNG01000681.1:0-1302 GCF_002287155.1 Arsenophonus sp. ENCA | reverse complement strand
GCGACCGGGCTTTATTACTACGGCTATCGCTATTATCAGCCCTGGGTGGGGAGATGGTTGAGTGCCGACCCTGCTAATACGGTAGATGGGTTGAATTTGTATAGGATGGTTAGGAATAATCCAATTAATCTTTACGATAAAGATGGATTGATTCCAAATCGCGACTACAAATTATTAACACACAATGTAACTCTTCGACATATCAAGCCTGACATGATACCTAAAGCTGCTGTTGACCAGTCTTTTGAAGCTATTCCAGAGGTTATAAGGCTAAGAAATGCATTAACACCTCAAGCTTTTAAAAAAACTCCCCTATTGGGAAGCATAATTAATAAAAATGATGCAACGCTATCAGATGAACATAAAAGAATTGTTAATAATAAAAAAGGAGGCGGCCAACTTCCTTTAACTGCCATAAAGGTTTCAGTATCTACACCTGATAGGTACTATCATGCATTACAAATTGTTAATGATAAAGAACATAGTGCTGAATTCGCATATTGGGTACCAGAAAGTGGATATGTTGATATCCCAATATTGCCAAAGAAAGGAGACCCCAAACTTGTATTTACAGACGGATTTAGCGGATGCTCTTTAGTTGCTGATAAACTTAATGATAGTACAATTCGTGTTTATCATGTTTGTAGTAGCTCAGACTTGATCTGACAGTTACCGGTTATTTATACAGTATCTGTCAGGCTAAATTTGATTTAAATCTTTTTCTCTCCAAATTTGTTTTCCATCGTGTAAAGTTGCTATGGGTGTTCGACCGCAACACATTTTTCCTTGATGAGTACGCTGGTTATTGTATTCCTCTAACCATTTATCTAAATCAGTTTGTAATTCCTCTAAATTACCGTAGATTTTCTTACGAAAAACTACCTGGTAGAACTCTTGTAATACGGTTTTATGAAAACGTTCACAAATTCCATTAGTTTGAGGCGAGCGTGCCTTAGTTTTTGTGTGATCAATATCGTTGATAGCCAGATAAAGTTGATAATCGTGATGCTCAACTTTACCACAATATTCACTACCTCTGTCCGTCAGTATACGTAATATCGGTAATCCATGTTGGGCATAAAAAGGCAGAACCTTGTCATTTAATAAATCCGCAGCAGTTATCGAACTTTTCGTTGTGTAAAGTTTACAATGAACGACTTTGCAGTAAGTATCAATATAAGTTTGTTGGTAGATACGACCAACACCTTTTAAATGACCAACATAAAAAGTGTCCTGCGACCCCAGGTAACCCGGATGTGCTGTTTCAATCTCACCACTGGCTTCATCATCCTGTGCTTTCTT
>NZ_NHNG01000714.1:0-6423 GCF_002287155.1 Arsenophonus sp. ENCA | reverse complement strand
ATAGTTCTGTTCCATATTCAGCGGTAGGTGTTAAAAATTCCGACAGTTTTACTTTGACAAAAACAACAACACCTTCGGTCATTAATCGGTTAAGATTACAATAAATTTCAGATTCATCTTCACTTAACAGGCTACGTTCTTTAATATTCATAACACTCCCTGACCGTCAAGCATTCGTGCACTTTTTAATATCGGATAACCTTTTTCATTTATCATAATATCCAGTAAAAAGCATTCCCCTAAAAGGCTCGATGATTTAAAATCAATACCGCCTTGTTGTGAAGCATAGCGCCCTCCTGTTTTGGCATTGAAGAACAAATTTATTTTAAAATAGTCCCCTGAATCAAGGCAACGGAAGTAACAACAAAGTTTTGACCGTTCCCACACTTTAAAGTTAAGTTGCGCCGATACCTGTTGTTGTGACATTACCGGATAGTGATATTTCACTGGCTCTAAACCAGCATTAACAGCATCAAAATAGCTTACGCCGGATAACGCATCAGCCTCTATCCAAAAATTCTGTAGTCGTTCTTCTTCTGTCAAAATTTTACTCCTTTTGAATTCCTCCAAAAACCCCGTGTAGCGGCTGGCGAGGCCTACAAATGTGCACATTTGTAGTGGCTACGCCTATCCGGTCTTGTGTTTTTATGTGGTTCTGTCGGCTATTTTGTATGGCGGATTCTGGAAATGCAAACGACGAGTTTTCAACGTTGCAGTAACATTCTTTTGTCTTCGACCATTAGAAAAAGGTGTCGCTGACAGTCGGCAAAAAGAAAACCCGCCTAGCAGGATAGTGGGTATGGAAATTCATTTTGACTATCTATCCGCCCTTCTCAGGGCGGGCTTCGGCGGATTAATATTGGGGGAATATTGTTACTAATGAGCGCCGCCTTCTATGCCCTGCGGGCATCTTTTTTCCATTCACTTAACCAAAGTTTGTCGCAGGAAAGCTTCCTTTGGTTTGTTATGCTGGGGATCCGCTCTTTTTTTCCGTATAATATAAAATGGTAAGAAAATCCTAACGAGAAGAGAGAGGCTCTATTACTTTGATAGCGATTGAGTAATTCAATAAAATCTCGTTTGTTCAATGCATATTGCATTCATCTTTTGCTCCAGAGATTATCCAGCCTTTACGATTGCCTTGCACGGCAAGCTGTATTTCTTTTTCCGTCATAGCGGCATATGACCGTAGAAATTTTTCTAGCATCGCTTCCGCAGGGTAAAAATAATCTTTTGACTGCTTGGTCTTTCTGATGAAGGCGTTCTGCTCCATATCAAAATACATGGCATCCAGTTCATTACCGGGGAAACCGTGTTCATCAATAACATTTCGATAAATCCAAACAATTTGTGATATATGAGTATTGCAGCTTTTATCACTTTTATGCACAAAAAGCATCTCTTGGTTAGCAGTGGTATAGTTATCAACCGTCATATCCAGTAATGCTATTGAGTTTGGTTTAACGTGCATAATCATGTTAGCGACGCCATTCACCAACCGTTCGTGAAACCGGCGGGTAAATTCTCTCACATCACCTTTTTTGACATGATGAATAATGTGCACCCAGCGCGTTTCTTTCTCAATAGCAACTACGCAATAAAATCGTTTTACTTTTATAGCATGGAGATGAAAAACAAAATCTACCGTATCTTTCTGTTTACTGTCTCGGTCATAGAGAACAATATTTTCACCTCTTCGTCGCTGGATAATGTCTCCTTGCTGTTTCGCAACAGAATCAGGAAAGAGGTGTTCCGTAGCGGCTTTTGTAAGGTTAAACAGCATCATTGTTTTCATTTCCGGTTAAAGGTTGCACCTATATTTCAGACAGAATATTCTCATATTTCGAGATCTTGTAATACTTTATCGTTCATGGCCTTGTTCTCCGGTTTTGGCGGCCATTGAAGAGAGCGCTTACTCAACAAAGTATAACACCAAAAGGGCTATGGCTAAATGTTGAAATGGCGTTGGGAATCGGAGATACGCTGGTACGAAGCCGAATTGATGAATGATCTGTTTGGTGACTGGTTGCTCGTTCGCCGCTGGGGTGGTTTGTACAATGGTCGCTTTGGCACAAAAACGGATGTCGTGCCAGATTTGCTTTCGGGTGTTGCCCTGCTGTTTGCCATCGACAGGGAACGGCAGACCAGAAATCCGCCCTATACGCGTTTGTAAGCCCTTCTGTGCTTGTTAATCCATTCTTGCGTGTCCAACCTTAATAAAATCGCTCCTGAGTCGTTACAGCGTGTTTGAGAACCAAAGAAAACCCTCCCCTTAACTCCCACCGCTCGCCGCAGTCTTTGGCTGAGGCGTACCGCAGGAGCGAAGCGACGAGGAACGAACAGCCAAAGCGAGGAAGCGGAAGAGCACCAAATGCTGATTGAGGCTCGTTCACACGGATGCTTGAGAAATCTGCTATCTAGAGGGTTGCCACATATGAAGTTATACACAGGCTCAAGGAGGTGAAACCCGGTTAAAAGATTAGTTATGTATAAGTTAAAATAAGTTAAGGAAAAAAAAACAGACTTAACATTTTAATTATTAAGGTTTTTTTTTGACTAGATATGTGTAAATCCCAGTACTTTATGTGTAAATCCCAGTACTTTATGTGTAAATCCCAGTTTTTTTATGTGTAAATCCCAGTTTTAAATTGAGATATCCACATGTCACCTGTTGATTTTATGTGTAGATCCCATTATATTTATGTGTAAAACCCAGTGAATTTTATCATATGTTGAATCTTTGTACAAAAAATTGCCATTTTCATGACGATATTGATGGGGAGACTCATGTGTAACTCCCAGATCGAGCATGTGTAGATTCCAGAAAGTGCGAGTCCACCGAAAGCAGCGAACTTTTGGTGGACTCTAACCAATAACCCTAGACACTAGATAGGATTAAGGCTATGGCCAATCATACTGACAAAGTGAGAGCAAACAAGTTGAAAACGTTACGTCCACGTAAACATGAGTTGGAGTTTTTTATTGCAGATGAGATTGAATTAACTAGTTTTCGTGATGAGATGGCGAGTATGGAACATCCTTTTTTTTCTATGAAAGGGGGTGATACTCGCGTGAGGAAATATGAAAATGGTAATATAACAGTTATTGTAGAACCAACTGCTTCAGGTATAGCAACTATCTTTGATAAAGATATTTGGATCTACAGTATATCTAAGTTACAAGAATCAATGAATAATAATGAAGAAATAAGCCGAACAATTTGTTTTACGCCTTATGATTTTTTTGTAACTACAAATAGAGAAATTGGTGGAAGAACGTATAATGAATTAGAAAAATCTTTAAAAAGGTTATCTGGAACAAGAATAACGACAAATATTGTTTATTCTGATGCAAAGCAGGAGTCAATCGGATTTGGCTTAATAGATGAATGGCGTATTATTGATGAAAAAAAAGGAAAGCTAGATATTGGTATGGTAGAGATAACATTACCTAACTGGCTTTATCAGGCGTTGCATAAGAGAAAAGTTCTGAAAATAAGTTCTGATTATTTTAGAATCAGAAAAGCGATAGACAGGCGACTTTATGAAATAGCACGTAAGCATTGTGGTAGTCAGAGGGAGTTTACTATTTCTCTTGAGAAACTTCATTTGAAAACGGGTAGTACAGCGAATAAAGCAGAGTTTAAAAGAATGTTAAAGAATTTGGCTAAAGCGAACGACTTGCCAGATTACAGTATTCGTTACGATGCAAAATCTAATATGGTGATTTTTAATAATCGCAACTTGACGCCGGAGCAGGAAGAAAAAGAGCAGAAACGGGAAAAAGGCAAGCGGGAGATTTATAAGTTAAAAAATTCACTAGCAGAAAAAAGAGTCTAGAAATGAGTAAGCTTTCCCATCATGACAGTTTATTTAAAAAATTCCTTGGTGATATCACCATCGCTCGGGATTTCCTGAAAATTCATTTACCGGAAAAACTTCGCCAATTGTGTGATTTTAGTACGCTGGCGATGGAGTCCGGCAGCTTTATTGAGGCAGACCTGCGTAGTCAGTGCTCAGATATGCTCTATTCGATGAAGACCATCGCTGGTCATGATAGTTATGTCTATTGTGTTGTCGAACATCAAAGCAGACCTGAAAAACTGATGGCATTTAGGCTTTTAAGGTATGCGGTTGCCGCCATGCAGCGGCACCTTGAGCAGGGCAACGACACCTTACCAGTGGTGATACCGATGCTGTTTTATCAAGGTAAAACTTCGCCGTATCCCTACAGTACCCATTGTCTGGATTGTTTTGCTGATCCGGAACTGGCAAAGTCGGTTTATATGCAGGCGTTTCCTCTGGTTGACGTGACGGCCATCCCGGACGAGGAGATTGTCACACATCGACATGTTGCCCTGATGGAACTGGTGATGAAGCATATCCGTACCCGCGATATGCTAGAGTTAAGTCATGAGATAGCATCCTTGCTCAATCAGTGGGTATTGCAGCCTGAGCTATTTCGCGGATTAATATGTTATATTGTAGAACGAGGAAATACTTCTGATGCAACGCAATTTTTGTATCAGATTGCGGAGAAAGCAACTGATTATCGGGAGGTGGTGATGACCATTGCAGAGCAGCTACGGCAAGAGGGCGAGAAACTTGGTGAACAGCGTGGCATAGAAAAAGGCATCTTGAAAGGCCGTCAAGAGGGTATTCATCTTGGTGAACAGAGAGGCATAGCAAAAGGCATTGAAAAAGGTAGGCAAGAATCTGCCAGAACCATAGCGCGCCAGCTTCTGGCCAACGGTGTTGATCGGGCGATTGTCAAGATGTCGACGGGGCTGTCTGATGCTGAGATTAATGCACTGATGGATTAATCGATGTCGAGTAACACTATTTTACCTCGCTCATTTTATGAGCGTGATACGCTTTGTGTGGCAAAGGATTTGTTGGGAAAAGTTTTAAAGTTTGCAGACTATTACGGGGTTATCAACGAAGTCGAAGCCTATGTAGGGCAGGATGATCCGGCCTGCCATGCCGCGAGAGGCTGTACGCCCCGAACAGCAGTTATGTTTGGTGCTGCCGGGTTTTCCTATGTTTATCTTATTTACGGCATGTATTATTGCCTGAATATTGTGACCGAGCGTGAAGGATTTCCAGCGGCGGTTTTAATTCGAGGCATAGAATTAGAGAAACCGATGCATCTCTCTTTGGATGGGCCGGGTAAACTTTGCAAAAAATTAAATATCACAAAAAATAATAATCAAATTGATTTAACGCAATGTCATAACTTTTGTGTTTATGATTCTACTATTCAACCTGAATATATTGCCACACCAAGAATAGGCATAAAAGTTGGCACCGATAAATTGTGGCGTTTTAAGTCAAAGTAAATACTGCTAAGTATGACCCTTAAAATACACCTGCCTATATTAAGATGTTCTTGCCGCTTTTCTGCTCAGACGCTATAATTGATGTGTTATCTAAAAATGGATAACCGGGCGTGACAACCCGTGTATCTTACTGGCGACAGACGACGCGCCACGCGTCTTTTTTATGTCGCAAAAACGCCTAGGCATATCTGTAAATTATGGTAGCTCAGGCGGGGCATCCTTTGGGATGGCCGGTATCAGTAAGGCCGGTTTGTCACCCCCGTCTGGGCTACCACCCATGAACGTGACAATTCTGGTGGTAGCAAGTCCAGCTACTTACTGAGGTTGCTATCATGGCTACTACCCCCCTGAAAACTTGCCCTAAAAATCTGCATCCCATTTTCTGTAAGCGTGTTTGTAGCGCAAGACCAGCGATACTCGCTAAATTTGCGCGCATTTCACGTAATCTGACACCTCGCCAACGTGCATCCCTTCTGAAAATAGGGGGTGTCGCATGAACAGAACAATCGAGCAATTTTGCCAAAGTTTGACGATCCCCTGTGGGTTTACCGATGCCGAATCTCAGGATTATACCAATGCCGCGATGACGGATATTCTGGGGATGACGCTAGAATCTTCTCAGGTGCTTGACGTTTTTCATGCGCACGAGGAGGTCGTTCGCCATAAGAAATTGCCATTATCGCTGCTCAGTACGCTGTCCGGTGGTTACAAACAATCGCCCCAACCGTGGCGGTTTGATTTTTTTCCGCGCTTCGATGAGAAAGATGTTTACGAAGGGGCATTTTTTTATGCTCAGCCCTTCCTGTTTTTATCGTTGCTTGAATATATCGAGGGTGAGACCCCTTATACCATTAATCTTATCCATTCAGATAACAGCTTTAGCCAGCGAGAGCGCCAGATTATCTTTTGTACGCTACAGCGATTAAGCAGCAAAGAAGTTGGCAAGAAACTTAATTTGTCCCATCGGACAATAGAAAACAACTTGCAATCAATTTATCAAAAATCGGGTGTGCATAATGGCAGGCAATTTAGAAACTATTGCCGCGCCAACGGTATAAATCGATACCTTCCTCCTGAATTTCTGC
>NZ_NHNG01000034.1:0-570 GCF_002287155.1 Arsenophonus sp. ENCA | reverse complement strand
ATCGAAATAATCGATTAACCGTTGAGGTAATAACGAAACAGGCGTCATTGAATAGTCAGGATTTTTCCACCAGGGGAAAAAAAAGAACTTCCAGTCTAATGGCGAAAGCGGTTTTGCCTGAATTTGCGCTTTTTCAGCAGATTGACAGTAATCATAAAAATACCCTGCTCGTCCCTCCGCTGTGCTTTCTATTGTCGTAAAACACTCACTGGAGACAGCCTCAAACGCACCTGTTACAATTTCCCGTGCCTTATCAGGATATTTTGCACAGATTTTGCCAAATTCAGAGATATGCAAATAACGTAATGTGCCACCACGAAATGACGTACTAATGTAAAGTGACCCGCCCTTTTTGAAAACCAGCTCTCCAGCAGAATCATTATTGGCAGGATTGGCTGCCTTGATCTCAGCTGGAAGTTTGTCGTAAGCGTATTTGACTTTTTCTCTGAAAAGTCGCTTGGCATCAATTAACGTATGCGCAATTAACGCACATTTAGCCGATTCAAATAACGCCGCATCGAGCTGAATAATACAAACCTCAGTCGTAAAACCAAGTTGTCGCGCTTTAAG
>NZ_NHNG01000303.1:0-570 GCF_002287155.1 Arsenophonus sp. ENCA | reverse complement strand
CTTTATCGAAGACGATTTGCGCACCCAGTGTTCAGATATGCTCTACTCTGTGCAGACGAATTCGGGGAAAGGTTATATATACACAGTAGTCGAGCACCAGAGCAGGCCAGACTAGCTAATGGCATTCAGGCTTCTACGGTACAGTGTGGCAGCCATGCAGCGGCACCTTGAACAAGGCAATGACTCTTTGCCTGTCGTAATCCCTTTGTTATTCTATCACGGCACCACATCACCCTATCCGTACACTACCCAATGGTTTGACTGCTTTGCTGACCCTGAACTGGCAGAATCAGTCTATAGACAAGCGTTCCCGCTGGTTGATATCACCACGATACCGGATGAGGAGATCCTGACCCATCGCCGAGTAGCACTCTTGCAATTGGTACAAAAACACATCCGAACACGCGATATGTTGGAACTTGCTGTAGAGTTAGCTACTCTAATAGAAAAATGGCAGTATTCCAAAGAACAATGCAAGAGTTTATTATATTATATAGCTAAGGCAGGAAATACGATTGACGGCGAGGGATTCATACAAACCCTTGCGGAAAAGGCACCAACTTATCGAGA
>NZ_NHNG01000167.1:0-1319 GCF_002287155.1 Arsenophonus sp. ENCA | reverse complement strand
AGCACCCACGACAGTCAGCATTTCGAAAGGGTCATTGACAAGGCCAACACCAATCGCAATATCTACGCCGACCGAGGCTATCCCTCTGCGGAGCGGGAAGCTTGGCTGAAGGCAAACGGCTATAGGAGCCAGATTCAGCGTAAAGGCCATCGAAACAAACCGTTGTCCAAGACTCAGCAAGGGCGAAACCACAGGATTGCAAAGACTAGGGCACGGGTTGAACATGCATTTGCGGCGATGGAACAAATGGGTAGAAAACTGATCCGCACCATTGGACAGGTGCGCGCTAATTTTGCCATGACGATGATGGCAGCATGTTACAACCTAAAGCGGTTGGCGTACTTCCAGAGCGCGTGCATCGTGGCTTTCTGACGCCCAGAATGGGTCAAATGGCCCTAGCCAGGGCAATGTGCGATAGAATCAGTAGCGTGATAATCAAAAAAAATCTAATTATTTAGAATGAAAGCCAAGGGTTAATTGAAAATCTTGAGTTTTTCGAGGTGCCCTAAAATAAAAAGCAGTTTATCTAGTGGGGTTGGGATAAATCCTTTCTGCCCTGCACCCATCTGCCGCTCGTGATCTTTTCGATTCTTTTTCCGATAAATCAAATAACAAGCTGAAAATTCAGCGGCTAAATTTTTCAATTCTTCGACTGATAATCCAATGATTGCTTTACATAAACGATTATCTCGTAACAGCCGCTCTTTGTTGATCATTTCAAACCTTTATTCTCTAAGTTAAACCTCTTTTTATTCTCAATAGCGTGACAAAAAATGCAAGTCTCTATTCAGCAACTAGTTTATTGATTGCCAAAACACGTAGTAGAAAAATAGAGATGGTTCATTATCAATATTCAGGTAATAAGCATGATGTTATTGCTGGCATAGGTTTGGTTAATTTGCTTTGGCATGATCTGACAAGTGGGCACCTCGAAAAACTCAAGATTTTCAATTAACCCTTGGCTTTCATTCTAAATAATTAGATTTTTTTTGATTATCACGTTACTGATTCTATCGCACATTGCCCTGGCTAGGGCCATTTGACCCATTCTGGGCGTCAGAAAGCCACGATGCACGCGCTCTGGAAGTACGCCAACCGCTTTAGGTTGTAACATGCTGCCATCATCGTCATGGCAAAATTAGCGCGCACCTGTCCAATGGTGCGGATCAGTTTTCTACCCATTTGTTCCATCGCCGCAAATGCATGTTCAACCCGTGCCCTAGTCTTTGCAATCCTGTGGTTTCGCCCTTGCTGAGTCTTGGACAACGGTTTGTTTCGATGGCCTTTACGCTGAATCTGGCTCCTATAGCCGTTTGCCT
>NZ_NHNG01000577.1:0-1321 GCF_002287155.1 Arsenophonus sp. ENCA | reverse complement strand
AAGAAAGCACAGGATGATGAAGCCAGTGGTGAGATTGAAACAGCACATCCGGGTTACCTGGGGTCGCAGGACACTTTTTATGTTGGTCATTTAAAAGGTGTTGGTCGTATCTACCAACAAACTTATATTGATACTTACTGCAAAGTCGTTCATTGTAAACTTTACACAACGAAAAGTTCGATAACTGCTGCGGATTTATTAAATGACAAGGTTCTGCCTTTTTATGCCCAACATGGATTACCGATATTACGTATACTGACGGACAGAGGTAGTGAATATTGTGGTAAAGTTGAGCATCACGATTATCAACTTTATCTGGCTATCAACGATATTGATCACACAAAAACTAAGGCACGCTCGCCTCAAACTAATGGAATTTGTGAACGTTTTCATAAAACCGTATTACAAGAGTTCTACCAGGTAGTTTTTCGTAAGAAAATCTACGGTAATTTAGAGGAATTACAAACTGATTTAGATAAATGGTTAGAGGAATACAATAACCAGCGTACTCATCAAGGAAAAATGTGTTGCGGTCGAACACCCATAGCAACTTTACACGATGGAAAACAAATTTGGAGAGAAAAAGATTTAAATCAAATTTAGCCTGACAGATACTGTATAAATAACCGGTAACTGTCAGATCAAGTCTGAGCTACTACATGTTAATTGCCTTTGTTATTTTCTTCTTTGCGTTCCACGTATTTAACTTTTTCCGTTGATTTTATGTGAGGTTGAGATGTTATTTCTCAACCTCACATAATCAATCACTATCTTTAACAGATTTTTGTTCAAAAAAAGATTCTGCTAGCGGATGATCTTTTAGTATTTCTTCGTAATCGTTTGGGTCAAAACAACCACACATCCCAAGAGAGATAGGTCTAATAATAAATTCAGAACAACATCCAGTAGTTAACTGCATTCGATTATATTTGTCATAGCCAAAAACAGTGTAAATAACACGATCATCATTATCAAAATACTCTTTGCATATAGAACATCTATCAGGATGCTTATTCATTATCTTATTTATTTCTTTTTTTTGATTACGAGTAATCATATTATTCCTGTATGTTTTAAAAACCGAATCCCTTGCCTTTACCAAGTTTTAATTTCTGTTCTTTCCTGATTTTCTTTACCATATCATTCCTATGGGCTACCCATTGAACACGATTAGTGAACATTAAACTAGTTGCTGAATAGAGACTTGCATTTTTTGTCACGCTATTGAGAATAAAAAGAGGTTTAACTTAGAGAATAAAGGTTTGAAATGATCAACAAAGAGCGGCTGTTACGAGATAATCGTTTATGTAAAGCAATCATT
>NZ_NHNG01000386.1:0-6437 GCF_002287155.1 Arsenophonus sp. ENCA | reverse complement strand
CATAAACGATTATCTCGTAACAGCCGCTCTTTGTTGATCATTTCAAACCTTTATTCTCTAAGTTAAACCTCTTTTTATTCTCAATAGCGTGACAAAAAATGCAAGTCTCTATTCAGCAACTAGTTTATACTCAATTTACCTATTATGCTAGAGTCTTTAATTATTTATTTAATCTTGTTATAAACAACATTTTATATTATGGGAGTAAAGAGTTAAATATTCTAATATGTTAATCTATTATTAGTGAAAGAATTGTGATTGATTAAGAATATTTATAAGATTTGTTATCTAAATAGATCATATAGTGGCTGGACATTGAACAATTAGCGGTAAAATAAGTGAGTGCTATTTTGGACGACAGAATTTTTTCGATTAGAATACTACTCATGGCAGTTTGATTGTTTTTGATAAGCGGTGTCGATATATTAACAATTACGCTGAACGTAATAAAATTAAAAGGAAAAATAACTAGATTGAGTTATATATCTAATCCGATTATTCTTTAATGATACTTATTTTTGTACCACTTTCACCCATTAATACTCCATTGCTGTCATCTACATCAAATTGGTAAATTAATCCCTTTTCGGTTAGTTTTATGTTGCGTAACTTTATTATTTTTAACACTTTTTCATTGTAAAACACAGCCATACCAGGCTTTAATCTTTGAAAAGTTGTTTTACGTTTTTGTTGTACATTAAACATAGTAACTTTCCTAAAATATTTTGTTTGAATATTAAATAAGCATTAAACTGATTAAGATTAATCATCTAAAATAATAGTAAAAATATCTTTATACTAATGTATTTAAAAAATTCATCCTAAAAATATTTTTTATAAATAAATTTATATAATATAGAATGAATTAACATAAATTTATCCCTTAATTATTTTAATGATAGACATTTAAATAAATTTCCCAAGTGTTGGCAAAAGCTTTTAACTAAATTTATAAAGCAACTATTTTAATATTTATTTCCAGATATTTCGTAATTATAAAACAGTGTATTATATTGGTAAATACCTAGGTTTTAGGTATTGCCGAAGATTGATATTATTAATATAATTAAGGATTTAATTATTTTATGGAAATAAATTTTGCTACAGATTGCGCTTGCTCAGATTGATACAATTTTGGGCGATAAGAAAAGTAATTTATTAAAAATAGAAAAATTATGTAAAAAAGCGGCATCGAATAATACGGATATTATCTGTTTCCCTGAATTAGCAACAACTGGTTATTCGCCAGAATTATTACGTACTGAACTATGGTCGCTGAGTGAATCGAATGGAGGCGAAACTGACCAATTATTAAGTAAACTCTCAACACAACTAAATCTAACCATTATATGTGGATTTATTGAACGTGGAGAGATTTTAGGTGAAATTTTTAATTCGGCAGCTGTTTGGACGCCAAATAATGAAAGTTGGATTGGAACATTTCAAAAAATTCATTTGGTTAACCATGAAAGAACTTGGTTTACTGCTGGGAAGAATATACCTATATTTGATACGCCAAAGTGCCGTATTGGTGTAATGATTTGTCACGATGCCGGTTTCCCTGAACTTGCTAGAATTCTAACCTTGAAAGGAGCAGATATGCTGTTTCTTCCCGCGGCCTGGCATAAAGAAAGTAAAGATATCTGGTCGATAAATTGTGCCAGTCGAGCGTTGGAAAATGGCATTCATTTAGCAGCTGTCAATCGATGGGGTAAAGAACAAGATCTAAATTTCTTTGGTGGCAGTCAATTAATAGGAGCACGCGGGCAGTTGTTAAAAGTAGCATCTTATAATGATGAAGATTTTGCTTTTTGCGAGGTTGACTTTAACTTACAAGCAAAAAGCAGATTAGAGATACCTTATTTGCGGGATAGACGGACAGATATTTATTCTATTGAATATTTATCTGAAAAATAGCTGCTTTAGTCTTTTTGCTGAAAAAAAGTGCACAGTATCCAATATGCGATACTGGCGCTTAATAAAGAATTCAATGATGGTATGCCAAAGTCGATTGTAGCGCCAACAAAGCTGCCTAATAAACAGGATATAATGGCATTCCATCCGATTAAAGGTATTGATGTTAAGCTTGGTAATTCACCCGTTTGCCTGGAAGCATCGAGTAATTTACGATTAGTGTGAATGATATAATAATCAATCAACATTACGCCAATAATAGGAGGGAAAAGAATACCGAGAAAAGTGAGAAAATCGACAAATTTTTCTAGTATACCCAAAACAGATAAAATCGTTCCTATACATCCCAAAGTTATTGTTAGCCAAACATAAGATAATTTTTTGCCAGTTAGTCCTTCAACAGCACTAGCAACCCCTAATGATGAAGAATAAAGGTTTAAGTCATTAATTTTTATAGCTGATAAAATAACCGTAAGAAGACCTATCCAGCCGGCTGTTTGTCCCATAATTGTCACTACGTCATGGGTGTCCAGCGCATGGGCAATTAATATTGCAATACCATTAACAATAAATTCACCAATAATAATTGATGTTAATGTCATCCAAAAGACATGCCTACTACTTTGACAATAGCGGCTAATATCTGGTGTAGTAAAGGCGCCGGTCACACATCCACCAACAACTGCTGTGATCGCAGCGCTTAGAGTCATTGCGATACCGGTAGGTGTAGTCGTGATTAGATTGATAATATTATGATCTTTTACTAATAAAAAGAAAATCCAGCCTACTACCAGAGTAAAAAGTGGCACAGAAATTTTTGCTGTCCAATTTAACGCCTTAACACCAAAAGCAACTAATGTTGTTAGTGTTAAGCCTGAAATGATGGCAGCCCAACTAAAACCGAACCAATTATTAGTAGAATAATTTAGGCTGTTAGCTAAAATTGAATTTTGTATACCAAACCAGCCGAGCAAACTAACAGCGATAATGATTCCGACCAACGCTGAACCTATACGCCCAAATCCGCACCAACGAGAAAGTAAACTAATTGATAATCCCTCTCTTGCACCGGCAATCCCCAAACCCAAACTTAATAATTCCAGTATTAAGGTACCGCATAATGTTGCTATCATTGCTTGCTCAAATGTCATGGCATGACCTAACATGGCGCCCAGCATAAATTGTGAAAGTGAGGTCATTTGTCCTATTCTGATTAATGTTACATTTAATAAACTCAATCTGGCACTAAGAGGCACCCTATAAAGTGAATATGAAGCATGATCAGACATATATTAATTCTCCTGTTGTTTTACTGTTTGATTTATTTAACAAATTTTATTTCATTTTTTAGAAATTTTTGCGGAACATATCTATCAAATCCCGTTGATTTACAGTATTCAATCAGCTGTCTTAAACAATGTACGTCCACTTTTTTATAAATATTCTTCAGATGGACTTCTACTGTTTGGATGGCAATATTTAAAAATTTTGCTATTTCTTTACTACTAAGTTTTTGATGAGCAAGAAAAACGATATCAAGTTCTCTATTGGAAAAAAGATCATTTGGAGGAGTGAATAAATATACTGAAGGATGGGATATGTTTATGCATAAGTTGGCTAATTCGCGTCCGTGATAAATTGTTCCTATAATTTCGCCAGATTCGCTATAGAACTGTCGTTTTTCAAAAAAGTAAGGTTTTAATTTTTTTTCTTTAAAATTAAATGAGGTCTGAATTACAGCCTCTTTTTTGTCATTAAAAATTACATTGTTATCATGTATTATCAAATCTGAGGATAATTCTGCAACAGGATGAGGTAATTGGCTATCAAGTATACCTTCTATGTTAAAATCGAGCTTTATCCCTAGATGACTAAAGTTATTAGCATAAACATATCTCGAGTTTAGATCTTTAATTCCCCAGGGATCTTTCTCATGTTTTAAAAATGAGTGCAAGCTACCTAACTCTTTGCTTGATATAGTTTTTCCCATTGAAGTAACCTTTTTATTATTTTAAAATGGCTAAACCTTTTTTATGAAAAAATGATATCTTTTGCTTTGATTTTTAAGTTTTTATTAAATTTAGTGGCGCAGCGCTAATTTTTTTTACAATAAGATTACGGCAGGACATATTTAAATAGTGATTTGGCCACATTTCAAACGGATGAATGCTAAATTGTTCAGTAATAATTTGTTTATTTTTTGAATATGATTGAATAGAGGTATTTGCTAATGTTTGTAAATTTATTTTAAATTTTGAGGAAATATCTGACGGGCCCGCACTGTTCTTTTGTAACTTATTACTAACGTTGATGAAACGCCAAATATGCATAAAACTAACAAACATTTTTGATCCCTCATTTTAAAGTGACAATTATCAGTTGGGTATAGATTTGCAGCAGGTAAAACCTCGTTTGTTAGAATTCCCTAATGTAAATATTACTTGAACCGAACCAAATTGTCTACACGAAACAACAGTTAATTAAAGAATTTATATTTAATTCTCGTATGTAATATCGTTAATAATAGATTTATCATATTTGTTGCACTAAAGAAAAACGCTGATAATTATTATTAGCGTTTTTTGGTAACAAAAGGTTTATTTTCTCAAAATAGGTTATTTTTAACACAGTACACGAGTTTCGCACAGGCATATAAAATTCTAAAAATGGCTTAAAAGCAATGATTAATCTGCAAGTTACTAAAAAACATAAATTTTCTTAAATTACAATAAGTTGTATTTGATTTATAAGGTTTTGACTATTTATATATCATGCTGAATTAAACTTAAAAATAGAGCGTTTTTTTATTGGTGCGAAACTCGTGACAGTATGGGATTAGCGGCATTTCCGGCGCCGTAATTATCGCCGGATTATTCACGCTGATATGCGCACCCTGGATATGCCATCTTGTGCGTTTTTTCCCTAAAGTTGTCATGGGTTCGATTGTGACATTGATTGGGCTTTCGCTAATGCCCGTTGCAGGCAATTGGATTATTAGTGGCAATAGCGGGAGCATTCTACCGCTTGTCATGGCAGCTCTGACACTTATTATTATTCTTCATATCTATCACTTTATGACAGGAATGATCAAAAATATTGCTGTGCTTCTTGGTTTAATAGGTGGTACAGTTATCTGGAGTTGCTTTCTGCCGCTTGATTTTCATTTCGTCAATTCAACACCCTGGATTAATTTTCCCCAAATTATGTGGCTAGCTAAGCCCGAATTTCACATTGTCCCGGTCGCACTGCTATCTATGGTTATGGTGGTCGTGATGATAGAAACCATGTCATCAATGATGATTATTGGCGATATGGTTGACAAAAAGGCCGATGCTACCACTTTACGTAACGGTCTCAACGCCTGTGGTATTGCAACTATGGTAGGAGGGCTGTTTAATCTTTTTCCCTATGCTGCGTTTGCTCAAAATGTTGGTCTGATTGGTCTTACTGGTGTGCGTAGCCGCTTCGTTGTCTCCGTTTCGGGAGTGCTTCTCATTCTAATGGGGATGTTTGCCAAAATGGCCGCATTGGTTGTAGCAATTCCTAAACCGATATTAGTTGGTTTAAAAAATAAAAAACTTATAAAATTAATAACTTATAAAAATATTGCTCATTTAATATACGCATTTGCACGCGAAAACAAGCGATTTCACTCACTATAAATCAATTACTTACGGCTTATAGTGAGTTCTCATTTTAGCTGAAATCTCAGTTTTAATTCACCCTTTTTTAAATCCCAAATAACCTTAGTCATTTGTTTAACTAAGAATATAAAATACCCATTGACGAAAGATTAAACCATGCGCTATAGTTTATTCGCATCTGATAAATCAGGTGTCGGGATTGACCTCTCGCTGTGATTATCGCGACACATACACGCCGCGAGCGTGTTTTTTAATGTCGTAATCTAGCTACATTTCAATGGTGGGCTGGATGGGGCAGCTGAAAAGCTGGCCGTCTGATAATCGCGGTAAGGTCAACCCTGTTCAGTTCACCACCCAAGATTGACCTCAACGGTGGTGGTAAATTCAGATTATCAACGGAGGTCATATGACACTTCCAACATTAACTATTACGCCATTTTATTTTGAAAACCATCAAGTACGCACAGTTGTTATCAATGGTGAACTTTGGTTCGTTGCTCAAGATGTCTGTACAACTCTACAAATTCAAAATGTCACTCAAGCGATTGAAAAATTAGATGATGATGAAAGGTCTATGTTTAACATAGGGCTTCTCCATAGAGAAATGTTCGATAATCGGGTACAGGAAATTAATATTATTTCTGAATCAGGTATGTACACCTTAGTACTCCGTTGCCGTGATGCAGTCAAACAAGGAACGCTCCCTCATCGTTTTCGTAAATGGGTAACAAATGCAGTTCTTCCCTCAATCCCACGAGTTTCGCAGTCTCTAAAAAAGAAGTATAAATTTAAAAACAAGAAAAAATCAGGATGTTCATATTTTGTCCGGTTATCCATGCATTAAAGATATCTATAAAATATTCTTGCAAGTAAGCAGTG
>NZ_NHNG01000705.1:0-1324 GCF_002287155.1 Arsenophonus sp. ENCA | reverse complement strand
ATAGTAACAAACAAAGAGAATCCCACCCGTGAATACGTCAAATCTATCATGGATGCCCGTTGGTCTGTTGAAGTTTATCATCGAGAAGTTAAACAAAATTGTGGTATTGAACGCTGTCAGGCTCGCACGAGCCGAGCGCAAAGAAATCATATTTTTCTCGCTATTTCTGCGTGGTTTGAACAACATAAACGTCGTATATCTGAAAAAATAACCCTTTATCAACAAAATTGGGACGTAATCAAAAATGCTATTGCTGAGCACATCCGTGTTTTATTAGCGTACCCAAATTAGTTTTGTGCGAAACTCGTGACAATTTTATCTTTAATTAAAGATGAACCCCCTCCGATGAGATAAATTCGCTGAAATTCATTAAACGTTTTTAGCTTACCGGATACCAATACCGATAAATTATTTATCGCATCTTCAGTTTCTGATTTTATCCTGTCTGATTTTTGCTGCTCTCGATTTACCAGCGAACTTAAAAACTCATATTTTTTATAAAAAATATCTAACATTAAGTTATTGGCAGAAGCGTAACTTAAGCCTATATTCGTCTCGGATTTAACTATTTTCTGTATTCTTTTAATAACGGAAGAAACGCCCAATGACGGCTCAGCAATAACATGCGTTAGTTGTTTGAATTTCCCTAAAACAACACCACAATCTAACGTCGTTCCGCCTAAATCTACAATCAGAGACGATTCATAATCATTAACGTCGTCATGTTTAAACCTTTCGTGCAAAGCGGTTAAAGATTCTGGACTAACATGAACTTTTTTTATTTTGAAGGTATCTTTGTAACCTTCTCCATCATGATATTTTATTTCTCTTAATAAATTAGCCTTCTTCCTTTCTATATTTTTTGTGTTCTTTTGACGCTGTTCATTGAAGAACTCGCATAAGGGTAATGTCACATATAATTCTATTTCGCAGGGAGTTAAATCGGTATTCAGTAAAGCATGATGAACAGAGAGCAAGTTTTCATCACTATATTGATAATTAACCGTTGTGGTTTCGCTAGCGTTATTAATCCCATCGTTAAAAGAATAACGTTTGCCCTCTATTTCATAGTTACACGAGTTTCGCAGTCTCTAAAAAAGAAGTATAAATTTAAAAACAAGAAAAAATAAGGATGTTCATATTTTGTCCGGTTATCCATGCATTAAAGATATCTATAAAATATTCTTGCAAGTAAGCAGTGTAAGATACTCTAGTTTGGCGTTATCAGAAGTCAGCCCATCGCCTTTATCTCATGACACGGTTAGCCGATGGTTAAAAAGTAGATGTTTCCGCCCTAAAGACCTATGGCGATTAGTTGAACCTT
>NZ_NHNG01000162.1:0-1337 GCF_002287155.1 Arsenophonus sp. ENCA | reverse complement strand
ATAAAGGTATTGAGAAAAAAGGATTTTCGATGAGTTTTGACCTTGACCATCGCATAAGGATCCAAAATGCCAATTTAGCCGATGGATTGCTAACATTAATTTTTAATTATGAAATACCGGAAGAACAAAAACCACAAAAGATTGCTATTGGTCAAAAATATCAACCAGAAGTTATTGAGCACAAGCAATAACTTTAAAAGCCCCTGAAATTAGGGGTTTTTAAATAAAAAGCATTCTCTTTTTCGGGTCTGTAAAATTTTTTGTGTAAAGGGCTCCTGCGTTAGCTGGTAATGCGATCACCGTACATCAACATAAATTGACTCATGGCGGGTTTCCAACCTTTAATAGGCATCGTCCATTTTATTGAAATATTATGCAACGCTAAATAAAGCAGCTTGAGGACAGATTCATCTGTTGGGAAAACTCGCCGTGTTTTAGTAATCTTACGCAATGAGGCATTAAGTGACTCAATCGCATTGGTGGTATAAATGGCTTTACGGATTTCAGGAGCAAAGTCAAAAATAACGATTAGCCGTTCCCAATTGTTTATCCATGACGGACTAATTGTGGGGTACTTCTCATCCCACTTGGCTGAGAATGCCTCCAGAGCAGACTCAGCAGCATCGACTGTCGCTGCACCGTATAGATAGCGCGTAGGTCTGCTGCCACCGCTTTACGCTCTTTCCAGTGGACGTAGCGAAGAGAATGACGTACTTGGTGGACTAGGCAGAACTGAACACGGGTTTGCGGGTAAAGTGCTTCAATAGCCTCAGGAAAACCTTTTAAACCATCACAGCATGCAACAAAAATATCTTGCAAGCCTCGATTTTTGAGTTCTGTCATCACCGATAGCCAGAATTTAGCGCCTTCGCTTTTTGCTATCCACAAGGCTGCAGATTCCGATACGTCCGATCACCCATTCCAGTGATATCCGATCACGCGTTAGCTCATCTCCTAACTCTTTTTTAGCCTATTTTTTCTGTGGTAGCTACTCCTTGTTCTTTAAGCGTGTTGCTTAATAGTGAAATAAGGGTGTTTCGGTGATTGAAGTAAATTTTACGCTGTTCTGAGATGGAAATTCCAAAGACCTGCGCTAAGGAGTAAGAAGGTATCATCAATAAAGGGTCTACGATTCCGTAAAATTTGGGTCATGCAACCGAGGCGCTTGATACCCGCGATGGCGTGTTCAACTGTAATACGGATGCCCGAGATTATTTTATTTTCTTGTTTTTGTTCAGGCGATAAAGGTCTTTTTCGAGTTCCTTTTTTTGGGATTTGTGTATTAGGATGCTGTTTATCTATACCTTGAAAACCGGTATCTGCCCAGATGGTTACCT
>NZ_NHNG01000720.1:0-1337 GCF_002287155.1 Arsenophonus sp. ENCA | reverse complement strand
TGAGCAAAAATGGGCGCCGTCACGATAAACGCTTACTCGATAAAGTCGATATAATTCGCCATATTCCTCCTGAGGTAACCATCTGGGCAGATACCGGTTTTCAAGGTATAGATAAACAGCATCCTAATACACAAATCCCAAAAAAAGGAACTCGAAAAAGACCTTTATCGCCTGAACAAAAACAAGAAAATAAAATAATCTCGGGCATCCGTATTACAGTTGAACACGCCATCGCGGGTATCAAGCGCCTCGGTTGCATGACCCAAATTTTACGGAATCGTAGACCCTTTATTGATGATACCTTCTTACTCCTTAGCGCAGGTCTTTGGAATTTCCATCTCAGAACAGCGTAAAATTTACTTCAATCACCGAAACACCCTTATTTCACTATTAAGCAACACGCTTACTGGCTTCCTCTTCAGTGTCTACCGTTCTTTTACGTAAAACATCCACTTTTTTTGGTAATGGCGTGAATTTTTCGATGATTTTGATAGATTGCAACATTTCCTGGTCACCACTGGCATTGGCCATGTGCTTATAATTTGCATAATTGCAATATTCCGTGTAAAGCCGTTGGTGACTCATCTTCTTTCGCTTATCGAGTGAAAACCAGTGAAGATTAATTAATTCATCGATACGATAAGCGGCTATCCCATTAATCCAGTAGATAGTCGCTTTTTTGCTACTCGCTTCCAATGCGACTTTAATCACACCGGCAACCGTTCGACTGAGTATGGCGCGGTGAGGAAAGCCTTGCTTAGGCATATCAATGAGAATGTCATCTTTTTCACCTCTGCCAACCACGTGATACTTTTCACCATTCATCGCCAGTAATGCATTAGCCACATCCGCGACACAGGCGCCAAAGCGAAAGCTATGGGTTAACCAGAGACGGTCAGCATCACTCAGAGAAGGCGCATTTAACGCATCGACCGCACCTCGGAAGCGACAAGGAAGCAGCCTAGCGGCTGCAAATCGATATCGGGTAGAATGGTGGTACCTTGAACTTCTGGAAATCATATAAAATTACCCCCGTGCTTTCTGAATTCACTCCTCGCCCTCTAAGAGGCTGTCGCAAAAGGGGTGGAATTTTTTTTTCAACAATATCCCACCGTGCAGATTTTCTCTTTTTCTGATTTTAGTTTGTACAAATAATAGACTGAAAATCATCCATAATATCAGAGCAACCGCTCTTGATAAGTTATAGGCCATTGCATGCAGGGTAAATTCGAGCTTTACCGCTAATAATCCCTTACGCCGGAAACGTTCCAAACCCTGAATTCCCCGCAATGCTGAAAACACAGGTTCAACCATGCTCTTTCGCTGATTCAAGATTT
>NZ_NHNG01000097.1:0-572 GCF_002287155.1 Arsenophonus sp. ENCA | reverse complement strand
AGTATCGTTTGACGCCGACGTTCAGTAAGTCCTTCATACTGGAGTCGTAAAACAGACTCTAGAAAGTCAGCGTGTGTACCGTTCTTGTCGACAGTTGCCTGCGCTACAGCTGGCCACTCTGTGCTTAGTCTTTCCAGTTTAAGCTGCTCGCAGAATTTTTCGATGCGTTCATACTGAAGACTCATATAGGCATCTCCAGAATCGATTGATAGACGGACAAAGGATGTTGTAGGCTCTCCATAGGAATCGGGCGAGTCTGATGTATCGGTAAAGGAAATGCTTGCATGACTTTTGGCAGCGGCAACAGTGCTAAGCGTTCTTGTAGCATGCGCTCTTCCGGCGATACACCCGTAGTGCCATGTTTACGTACATTAGCTATTAAACTAGTTGCTGAATAGAGACTTGCATTTTTTGTCACGCTATTGAGAATAAAAAGAGGTTTAACTTAGAGAATAAAGGTTTGAAATGATCAACAAAGAGCGGCTGTTACGAGATAATCGTTTATGTAAAGCAATCATTGGATTATCAGTCGAAGAATTGAAAAATTTAGCCGCTGAATTTTCAGCTTGTTA
>NZ_NHNG01000187.1:0-573 GCF_002287155.1 Arsenophonus sp. ENCA | reverse complement strand
CTTGACACCAAAAGGGGGTATCCAGATAAAAGATTTCACGGTGTGTTGGCGAATAAAATCAAAGAGAGGCATCACTTCAACTTTTTTGCCTAAATAAGAAAATGGCCAGGATTGCGATTCGGGATGAATCCCATCGGCTGATATCTGCTTGTAGCCATCACCAAATTCCACTTCTTTGATTCGATGTCTGTACTCGCCCGTTGGGCTGTCTTGAATCTGGGTTCGCCATTTAAATTCATCCATTAACTTGACTCCATAAATAAAAAAAGCCACAATTAAGTGACTTTTTTGTTTTTTAGTAAAATTAATTTATCAATTTTACCGTTGAATGCATCTCAAGGTGTCTTAAAACTTATACCCTACGCCAACCGTGAATGCATCCGTTTTCCACTCACCACTGCCTGAACGTTCATAGCCCAAATCAAAGGTAACTCCCTCGTAAACATTCACTTGCATACCAACGCCGTAGGCTAAGTTAGTGCTGCTTTTTGAAAACGTTTTTTTACCATATTTGGTAACATCTAAATCAAAGTTTACATGGCTACATCCCAAGCCTACTAATCCATAAACACT
>NZ_NHNG01000073.1:0-6519 GCF_002287155.1 Arsenophonus sp. ENCA | reverse complement strand
TCCCTGCTGACAGTTGAACGAGAAAGCCCCAATTCTCTAGCAATAGTGGCCTGAGTAACACCGTCAATTATTCGTTTTTCGATATAAAAACGCTCATGTAAGTTCAAATGTTTTCCCTTCATACAACAGTATCTCTTATGGGGTCATTACAGTAATTTTATCTATGTATGACCAAGGATTTACTTTGTTGCATTTCGTTTGGGAATTGGCGGATGGCTACCATCAAAAGACCAATAAGATTTTTTCAACGTAAGAAACAGCGGTTGACCAAAATGAGATTCCAATAAAGGTGGGATTGGCAATAATGGATACCCTTCATTTTTTTCTGCTCTAACCGCAGCAGGAAGCATAGAAACACTTATAGCTATACTTGATAGCTTAAGAAATCGACGCCGACTTAGTGACATATCTTCTCCACAAAATCATTAATAAGCTAGCGCCATTTATTGTTCATCCAGGAAAGATCCTTATCTTACTATCCGCTAGTAATTGTATTATCACAATTGTTTGATAACTATATTCCATTAAGACGATAGATTGATACAACGCCAAATATTAATATATTGTTAAATATGACAATTTAGAAACTAATTTGCTTGAAAAATGAACTTAAACTTTATTTCATTTTTTGTTCTATTTCTGCCACTTCTTTATTTAATTCTGCAATTTTAACTTTGAATAAATCATGGCAATATTCTGCTAATTCACGCACGTTTTCCCGATTATACTTTGTTGTATCAATAGGCGGTAGCATTTCGACAACCACTACTCCATTATTCCAACGATTCAGTTTAATGCGCCCTTCTGTTTCAGATAAACAGACTGGTACTATCGGAATCCCAGCTGCAATTGCTGCATAAAATGCACCGGTTTTAAATGGCAGTAAACCTCGACCACGACTACGGGTTCCCTCAGGAAACATCCAAATAGAAATTTTCCTTTTTTTAATCTGCTTAACAACCTGTGAAATGGTATTGTGCGCTTTAGTTCGATTAGCCCTATCAATGAGAATATTACCGGCCAACCAATATAGTTGACCGAAAAAAGGGATAAATACTAAGCTTTTTTTTCCAACAGTAACGGTATTTGGCTGTACTGCATTTGACATAGTTACCATATCATAGTTATTTTGATGATTACCGATATAAATACTGGGACCGTAATCTTTCGCTTCAGAAGGTACCCGATTAATAATGGTAATACCAAAAACATAAGATAATTTGCCAAACAGTCGGCCAAAGCGCATAACATGGTGTGGATTTCTTGGACTGAATAAGCAATAAAAACAACCTAACACGCAAACCAATATCGTAAATAGGATCACAATAATAATACGAACAATGGCTAACATATTTACCTCAAGTAATAAGTAACTTCACACACCTATAAAAAAAATCAAAAACTATCCATTACTAGGAGGCGTTACTTCTATACGCTCAATACTCTGTAATCCACGAGGTAATGAAGAACCTTTACGACCTCGTTCAGCACGATATTTTTGCAAATCTTCTGGATTTAATTTCAGTTTTCGTTTGCCAAAATAGAGGGTAATTGAAGACTGAGGCTGCAAAAACATTAACCAAACTAGAAAATCCTCTCTGCTGGCTGATTGAGCCGCTGCAATATTAATAATTTTATTACCTTTACCTTTAGAGAGCTGAGGGAGATCACTAACAGGAAATATTAACATTCTCCCTGCGTTAGTAATTGCCAATAATAAATCTTGCTTTTCATTATTGACTTCTAATGGCGCCAGTACCTTTGCATTATTAGGTAAGGTAATTAATGCTTTACCTGCTTTATTTTTTGCCACTAAATCGCTAAAAGTACAAATAAAACCATAACCTGCATCCGATGCTAACAAATATTTTTGTTCTTCGGGAGCAGCCAATACATGTTCAATCGTTGCGCCAGGTGGTAATGCCAATTTACCAGTAAGTGGCTCTCCTTGTCCGCGGGCAGAAGGAAGATCAAGCGGATCAAGGGAATAACTACGTCCAGTACTATCAAGGAAAACAACCGGTTGATTCGTTTTGCCCCTTGCTGAGCTACGGAAACCATCTCCAGCTTTATAGTTAAGATTAGTCGGATCAATATCATGACCTTTTGCGCTTCTCACCCATCCCATAACAGAAAGAACAATAGTAACCGGCTCAGAAGGCAAAATATCATGTTCATTCATGGCTTTTGCTTCAATACGCTCCTTAAGTGGTGAGCGACGATCATCACTATAAGTCTGGGCATCGGTTTCAATTTCTTTCTTGATCAAGGTGCTTAAACGACGCTCAGAGCCTAAAATAGCTTGCAGTTGATCACGCTCTTTAGCTAATTCATCTTGCTCACCACGTAATTTAAATTCCTCCAGTTTAGCCAAATGACGCAATTTCAATTCCAGAATAGATTCAGCCTGAGTTTCTGAAAGCGCAAAACGGGACACTAATACTGCTTTAGGCTCATCTTCATTACGGATAATATGGATAACCTCATCTATATTAAGATAAGCTATTAATAAACCCTCAAGGATATGTAAGCGTTTTAATACTTTTTCTAAACGATGATTTAAGCGATTACGTACGGTTTCTCGTCTAAATAATAACCATTCATTTAAAATTTCTACCAGTCCTTTAACTGCCGGACGATTATCCAGGCCAATCATATTCAAATTGACCCGATAACTTCTTTCTAGATCGGTCGTGGCAAACAAATGTGTCATCACTTGTTCTAAATCAATCCGATTACTTCTAGGTACAATCACTAAACGTGTTGGATTTTCATGATCTGATTCATCACGTAGATCTTCTACCATCGGTAATTTTTTGGCACGCATTTGTGAAGCAATCTGCTCCAACAGCTTAGCACCTGAAACTTGATGAGGTAGTGCAGTAATAACGGCATTGCCATCATCCATTTCCCATACAGCACGTAACCGAATTGAACCACGGCCTGTTTGGTAAATTTTTTGAATATCTTCTTTTGATGAAATAATTTCTGCTTCTGTTGGATAATCAGGAGCGGGAATAAACCCCATCAACATTTTAAGATCAGCTTTTGGATTTTCCAATAAAGCAACTAACGCGCTTGCTACCTCACGAGCATTATGCGGCGGAATATCGGTCGCCATACCAACGGCAATTCCTGTCGTGCCATTTAGCAGAATATTGGGTAATCTTGCCGGTAGTGTTTTGGGTTCGGTTAATGTTCCATCAAAGTTAGGTGTCCAGGATACCGTTCCCAATCCTAATTCACTGAGTAGCGTTTCAGCATATTTTGACAATCTTGACTCAGTGTAACGCATAGCAGCAAACGATTTAGGATCATCAGGGGCTCCCCAGTTTCCCTGACCATCAACTAATGGATAACGATAGGAAAATGGTTGTGCCATCAATACCATGGCTTCATAACAAGCGCTATCACCATGCGGATGATATTTTCCCAATACATCACCGACTGTACGAGCTGATTTTTTATACTTAGCGGCATTACTCAAACCAAGTTCAGACATGGCATAAACAATTCGTCGCTGAACAGGTTTTAACCCATCACCAATAAATGGCAATGCTCTGTCCATGATGACATACATGGAATAATTGAGATAGGCATTTTCGGTAAAGGTATAAAGTGGTTGCTGCTCTACACCATCGTGAGTAATCTCACTCATTCATTTGATTCCTTAATCTCTGGTTAACAGTGTCGATTACACTTCAATTTCTATCGCATCGCCTTTATCTTGTAACCAATTTCGACGATCTTCTGCTCGTTTTTTCGCCAATAACATATCCATCATCGCTAGTGTTTCTTGATAATTCTCATCATTAATAATGAGCTGCACTAAACGTCGTGTATTGGGATCAAGTGTGGTTTCGCGTAATTGAGTCGGATTCATTTCGCCTAACCCTTTAAAACGCTGGACATTCGGTTTGCCGCGCTTATAGCTTAGTCTGTCGAGGACCGCGGCTTTTTCACCTTCATCGAGGGCATAATAGACTTCTTTACCTAGATCAATACGGTATAAGGGTGGCATAGCAATATAAATATGGCCTGCTTTTACTAAAGCGGGAAAGTGGCGAACAAAAAGCGCGCAGAGTAAGGTTGCAATATGCAATCCATCTGAATCTGCATCGGCAAGCACACAAATCTTACCGTAACGGAGTTGGCTAAGATCATCGCTGTCTGGATCAATACCAATAGCTACTGAAATATCATGGACTTCCTGTGAAGCTAAAACCTCATCGGAAGATACTTCCCAAGTATTCAATATTTTCCCTCTTAGCGGCATAATCGCCTGATATTCTCGATCACGAGCCTGCTTAGCCGAGCCGCCGGCTGAATCTCCTTCAACTAAAAATAGCTCAGTAAAATTAAGATCTTGAGAAGTACAATCGGCTAACTTGCCGGGTAACGCAGGCCCGCTGGTCAGTTTCTTGCGCACGACTTTTTTCGCTGCTCGCAGACGCCTTTGTGCACTTGAAATGGTGAGTTCCGCTAATTGCTCAGCTTCTTGAACATTTTGGTTTAACCACAAACTAAAAGCATCTTTTACTACCCCGAAAACAAACGCAGCACTCTGGCGAGAAGAAAGACGTTCTTTGGTTTGGCCGGCAAATTGTGGATCTTGCATTTTGACTGATAAGACATAAGCACAGCGTTCCCAAATATCATCACCTGTCAATTTAACACCGCGCGGAAGTAAATTACGGTATTCACAAAACTCCCTCATCGCATCCAGTAAGCCCTGGCGTAACCCATTAACATGGGTACCCCCCTGTGGGGTTGGAATAAGGTTAACATAACTTTCGGTTAATAGTTCTCCACCTTCTGGTAACCAAAGCAGGGCCCAATCGACCATTTCTATTTGGCCGGCAAAATTACCAACAAACGCTTTCTCAGGTAAAGTCACTAATCCGTTCACTGCTTCCATTAGATAGTCGGTCAAGCCATCGTTATAACGCCATGTCTGCTCAGTATTATTTATTTTATCCTTAAAGACGATTTCAACACCAGGGCATAGCACAGCCTTGGCTTTTAATACATGCACTAAACGCGAAATGGAAAAGCGTGGGTTGTCAAAAAAATGGCTATCAGGCCAAAAACGGACACCGGTACCAGTCGTGCGTTTAGCACAACTACCAATAACCTCAAGTTCCTGAACTTTTTCACCATTTTCAAAAGCAATTCGGTATATTTGGCTATCACGACTAACAGTTACTTCAATACGTTTTGATAATGCATTGACCACTGAAATGCCAACACCATGTAGCCCACCAGAAAATTGATAATTTTTATTAGAAAATTTTCCCCCGGCATGTAACTGCCCCAAAATCAGCTCTACAGCCGGTACCTTCTTTTCTGGATGAATATCAACCGGCATACCTCGGCCATCATCAATCACTTCCAGTGACTGATCTTCATACAAGATTACATCGATACGTTTAGCATAACCGGCAAGCGCCTCATCCACGCTATTATCAATTACTTCCTGTGCCAGGTGATTTGGTCGAGAAGTATCGGTGTACATGCCTGGGCGACGACGTACAGGTTCTAAACCACTGAGGACCTCGATTGCCTCTGCATTATAACTAGATTGAGTCATATTATTTTCTGCGGTAATTGATGATTAATTAGGCAAATAAATGCTGAGATACTGATGATAATAACAGTCATTTAGCTATTTTGGATAATTTTTTACTTATTTTGCCTTTGCCAAAGCTAAAAAACGCATAATTTGTGGAAAATAGTAGTCAAATCCAACAAAAGCATGGTTACCTCCTGGCGCTATTGTTTGCTTACACTCCATAAGATAATAAATAAAAATAAAATAATTATATATCAATTATTTAAAAAAATTTAGCTCATTTAATATACGCATTTACACGTAAAAACAAGCGATTTCACTCACTATAAATCAATGGGTTAAGTTGAATAGTGAGTGTATTTTTTTGCAAAACTGTCGCTGACTAAAGGGACCGTTAATCCCAACAGCCAGCTAACCCTAAACCTAGATAGAATAGGACTAAGGCTAATGAAAAAGTCTAGCTTTCCTGTGCGCATTTGTGAAGCACAATCGTTAATACAACATGCTAATCTGTATACAATGGAAGGTGTCGCATGATGAAAATCGTTGACATCGCCCAATATCCAGAGTTACGCAATCTTTTTCCTGAACTCACCTCAGTTGAATTTGAAACATCGTTATTATTTTCCTTTACTATACCACAGAAGCAAATTTCAGTTTTACGTTCAGTCAACTATCGATTGGTTCAGCGGGATATAGCAGCAGCTAAATCGAAGTCAAGAGTTTCGCACAAAACTAATTTGGGTACGCTAATAAAACACGGATGTGCTCAGCAATAGCATTTTTGATTACGTCCCAATTTTGTTGATAAAGGGTTATTTTTTCAGATATACGACGTTTATGTTGTTCAAACCACGCAGAAATAGCGAGAAAAATATGATTTCTTTGCGCTCGGCTCGTGCGAGCCTGACAGCGTTCAATACCACAATTTTGTTTAACTTCTCGAT
>NZ_NHNG01000036.1:0-1373 GCF_002287155.1 Arsenophonus sp. ENCA | reverse complement strand
TCTTGAGCATGAAAGCCGTCGAGCAATCGCACGTATAGACATACCCTGGCGATGTAAAACAGAAATTTCCACTCTGATCTCCAATGTTATCATCGGCAGTACCTTAAAACTGCCATTTTTACTCTTGGTGGATCAGTTTTACATTAGCAAGTGGATCATTTTTACATTGCTAGCGACACTGTGTGTACTCTATTACCTGAAAAATCCCGACAAAGGGCGCACTACGCGCGATAGTGGCCTGCGCATGATGAGTGAGGCGGAATTTAACAAGAACAAGCCAAAAAATCTGGCGCGGGTGGTTAACGACCGCGTCTGGTCATTTGAGCTGACCGACCATACCAGCGGCTGGATTTACGCCGAGTACCGCTTCGGTGGCGAAACGGCACAAAACTTTACCGATGTGCTGATTAATGCCATGCAGGAGCGCGGTGGGGCCGACGTACTGCATGGCGTGCCGCGCCTCCTTTATACCGACCCCGGTTGCGCGCTGGTCTCGTCCACCATGCGCAACCTGTGTAAAACCCTTGGTATTCAACTTATCGCACATAAAGCCGGTAATGCCCGTGCTACCGGCTCGGTGGAAAAGGCGCGCGACATTCTGGAGTGCCATTTTGAATCCGGCTTGCGGTTTGTGCAAGTCAACAATATTGATGAACTGAACCGACTGGTCGGGTTATGGCGTAAAAAGTATAACCGCACCGCGCTGCATCGCCGTACCGGCATGACTCGCACCGACTGTTGGCTGCGTATTACCCCTGCACAGTTAATCAAGGCACCGCCTGTTGACGTCTGCCGCGAACTGGCGGTGAGTCTGCCGGAAAACCGTAAGGTCACGACGCATCTTCGCGTGCCGTTCAGGGGCAGTGAATACGATGTACGGCAAGTCCCTGGCGTTTGCGTGGGCGACACCTTACAGATAGTGCGTAACCCCTGGCGCGACAGTGAAGCACAGGTGGTGATAATGAATGAGGACGGGCTGGAAACCTTCTGCCGGGTGCCCGAAGTGGCGAAAGACGACTACGGCTTTGCCCTCAATGCCCCGACACTCGGTGAATCGTTCAAGGCATTACCCCACACCACGGCGCAACACCATCTGGCGGAAATCGAGCAGACCCTGTATGGCACCACCACGCCGGGGGAAACCGCCGCCGTGCAAAAAGCCAACGCCTTACCCTTTGGTGGGCGCTTTAACCGTAAGCGTCGTTAAATCCCCACATTTTTTCACTTCTCCTAATTTGTCATGATGTTCGACGCTAACAATTAAGGAGAAATATTAGATGGGAATTTACCGTACAGACGAGAAATGGCGAGCTATCATTGAAGCTCAAGAATATTCCGGATTAAATCCAACTCAGTATTGTCGTCAAAATGCC
>NZ_NHNG01000409.1:0-6523 GCF_002287155.1 Arsenophonus sp. ENCA | reverse complement strand
ACTTGTCGATCGTCTGTTGGTGATACTGGTTTGCAAAGAGGTCATTCTTAATGGCGCTGCGTTTCTTCATGGTGGTTAGCTCAGTAGACCAGCTTCCGATAACTTTATCAGCAAAATCAAACTCGGCTTAGGTTTTTCGAGGTGCCCAACTATGGCGACCAAATAAAACGTGCAGTAACCCAATATGTTCCTGCATCAACATTTAAAATTGTTAATGCCTTAATTGCTTTAAAAAATCAAAAAGTGACTATTAACGAAATTTCTAAATGGGATGGACAGCCCAGATATCTTAGTAGTTGGAATAAAGATATGAATATGCAAGAAGCAATGAAATTATCCGCTGTCCCTGTATATCAAGAGATTGCAAAACGTACGGGTCTGGCAATAATGAAAAAAGAACTTTATCGTTTGCACTACGGTAATAGAAAAATAGGCAATGATGTTACCAAATTTTGGTTAGACGGCCCATTAAAAATTAGCCCGCAAGAACAAGCCCAATTTATTTATAAATTAGCCAATAAACAACTACCTATTGATAAAAGCATTCAAAGTGAAGTAGCTAATATGCTACTTATCAAACAGACTGCCAATATTAAAATTTATGCTAAAAGTGGCTTAGCCAATATTAATGGTGAGCGTACCGGCTGGTATGTTGGATGGGTGGAAAACGCTGACGGTAAAATAAAAAGTTTTGCCCTCAATGTCGCGATCTCAGATGATAAAGCAGTGTCAAAACGCGAATCATTGACTTTACAGTGTTTAGCAAAATTAAAAATTATTTAAAAAATTACTAATCGGAATACTAAATTATTCTGATTAGTAACAAATAGATAAATAAAAGGTTGCTCACATTGCACGCTATTGCGTTTTATTCTAGAGTGAGAAATTAATACTCCGTGCAGGCAAATTTTCTGGTATCAATTTTTTAGCCATTAAGTCGATTAGTTGGTGTTGATTTGACCATACAGACTCAATAATTTGCATAACCCATGGAGAAATCTGTGAAGAAAGTCGATAAAAAACCCATTTCCCTTCCTTACGATTTTGTAGCAACCCACTCTTTTTTAACATGGCTAAATGACGAGATATTTTAGTTTGTGGTTGCTCAAGTGCAATACAAAGATGATAAACACAAAGCTCCCCCATTTCTCGCAAAAGTACTACGATCCTAAATCTTGTTTCATCAGACAAATTTTTAAAAAACTGCAATGACTGTAACTCCATCTCTAATTTACCTCTAACCGGTTATATTTTCAGTAATAGAATGTTAGGATCAGCTCACTATCCCTGAGATAGAACAACGCCAACAACTAGCTTTACAAAAAACAATCACTAAAACTTCTTGTAAGATCTAAAACAGCACAAAAATTCATATCATCATGATTTTTTGATTAAAGGGCGCAACATACGTTGTAAAATCACAGTGCTAACTAACAATATGCAAACAATGGTAATAAAAACAACAACAAAAGAAGTATCAAAGGCTTTACTCGCTTCCATTATCAATATCTGAGCCTGATCTTTATCCATCGTTGATGCCGTGCTTAATGCTTCATCGATACTGTCATAAACTCGCGCATCAATTGTTAGCTGTTCGGGAACAAAAAGAGTATAACTATAAATTGCCGTCATCATGCCGCCCAATATGGTAACGCCTAATACACTACCCAGCTCATAAGCAACGTCTTCAATAGAAGCTGCCATACCGGACTTTTCATCAGGCGCATTGAGCATAATTGTGGTAGATGCAGCGGTAAATACCATTCCCATACCGATACCAATCATGAATAAATTAATCAACAACAAAGTAATAGCGCTCTGATAGAACAGGATCATCCCTATTACCCCAACCAGCGTTAATATAAAACCTACCACGGTCGTTAATCTCTCGCCAAAACGAGGTAACAGTAAACAGGTCAATGGTAATGCAAGCACGGAACCAATTGGTATTGGAAGGATACAAAGCGCAGCTTGTAATGGTGTGAAACCAAGTACTAACTGTAAGCGTTGACTTAAAACTAATTCAATGCCAACAATTACACTCATAGTAATAACGGCGATAATTACTCCCGCTGAAAACAATCGATTACTGAATAAAGAAAAATCAATCATCGGTTGCGATTGTTTGCGCTGGCGTAATACAAAAAACAGCATAAAGATGACGCCAATCAAGGCAGCAGCACAAAATTCAAGTAAAGAAAAATTGGGTTTGCTTAACTCTTTTAATGCATAAATCAGCCCAACTAAACCGACTAAAATTAATAATGAGCCTAAAAAATCAATAGCACGTTTGTTTGTTCCACCACAATTTGGGATCAAACTCACTGAAAAAGGTAGCACCAACATAACAACAGGCACATTAATTAAAAATACCGATCCCCACCAAAAATATTCCAGTAATAAACCACCTACTAAAGGTCCAACCGCAGCGCCACCAGCAGCAACCGCTGACCAAATACCAATCGCTAGTGATCGTTCTTGAGGCTCAGTAAAAATATGACGAACAATTGATAAAGTTGCTGGCATCATCATCGCGGCACCAAGCGCCAAAAAGACTCTAGCAGCAATCAAACTTTCTGCATTAGGCGAGAATGCAGCACAAAGTGAAGCTAATGCAAAAAGCGGTAAACCAATGATCAGCATTTTCTTATGACCAATGCGATCACTTAGCATACCCGCGGCTGGCAATAATCCGGCAACCACCAATGGATAAGCATTGATAATCCACAATTTCTCAGATGCGTTGGCATGGAGTTCATGGGTTAAAGTAGGCAATGCTGTATAAAGCACTGTCATATCAATGACAATTAAGAAAAGAACACTAGAAATTAAAAGGAGCGCAATCCATCTGCGATTATCATGAGTATTAACCATAAAAAATCTCTATTTAGAAAAAAATATGTAGTATGTTTATCTGCCATAATGTTAACGTTAAGCTTACGATATTAATCCATACGTATGTATTTTAAAAGAGGTTTTATTTAATGGGGCGTCAAAGAAGTATAGATAGAGATAAGGTATTAGATGTAGCCGAAAATATTGTTCACCAACAAGGTGTCAGCGCACTGACTATCGATGCGGTGGCGAAAGCAATGGGAATTTCCAAAGGAGGGGTTCAGTATTGTTTCGGTAATAAAGAAGCCCTGATTGATGCAATGTTTGATCGCTGGGAAAAAGCTTACAATGAAATCTTTTTTCAACAACTTACGCAGGATAGTTCAGCCGAAAATCAGGTAATAGCGCACATGAAAGCAACCTACCATTTTGAGCAAACGTCTAATACTAAAGGTGCAGGTTTAATGGCTGCATTACTGCAAACACCAGAATATCTTAATAGTACTCGTGAGTGGTATCGTGAACGTATCGCTAAGTTAGATACTTCAACCGAAGTGGGGAGACGTGCTCGGCTTGTCTTTTTTGCTACAGAGGGGGCATTTATTTTACGTGCTTTCGGATTCATGAATATTGATCAGCAAGAGTGGGATGAAATTTTCACTGATATCAAAATGTTTTTATCAGCTAAAATATGAAAATAAAAATTAAATACTATAAAGATAGAGAATATTTAAAGATATATTTTGACGATCATATGTTTATTCAGACATATCTCTGAATATTCCAAAAATATAGTTAATTTGTCTATATATATAATCATTATATATATTTAATTGATCTCTGATAATAAATATTGATAATATGCTATAGTCATATAAATTTAGGGAAAAATTATGATTATAGATCGCGCATTATCTACCGAACTAAATACTGAAATAAAACTTATTAATAATAACAATTCAAGTATTATAAATAATATCATTAATGACCCTGAAAATTATGTTAGTTTTACTGACAAAGGTAAATTATTATTATCAATAATAACATTAGGGATAAGCCATGTTGTAATACGTTTAATTGAAGATCACAGAAAAGAAAAATCAAGAGCTGAATGTATTGCAATAACTAAAAATTTATTATCTTCCCTCAACAGCATTGAAAATCAGCAATCTGAAGAAAAAGTAATATTCATATCTTTACCTAAAGGTGAAAGATTAAAATTAACACAAAGATTTTCTAATAACGAAAACAGATACGAAACTATTATCGAATATAAAAAAGTTCGTGTTTTTCACTTGGGTCAATATAATGAAAGTAAATCTTATGTTAATAAGACTTTTGAGGAAATAAAAAAACTTTTAGTGAGTGATATTTTGGCGCATGAATATGATTATACTTATAAAGATGAATCTCTTTTGACTATAGCCAAAAATATAAAGCAAAAATTAGATGATAATATAAATAATAAAGAACATAATAGCGTTGTGTTAAAAATAAATAACCCTAATGAACCAATAATATATAACCAAAAAAGTATTGGTGCTAAACTGAGAGAAACCTATCAAGAGGGTTATACTAGTTTAACTTTTATTGAGAAAAAAAATAATTTTACTAATAAAAAACATTTAATATTAGGCATCGTTTCACCATCTAAGCAAGTTTTCTTATTAAGCCCAGCCAGCGGTGATGATAAAAATATTTATTACGATACCAATATAAGATATGTTAAATTAAATTTAACTTCTAAAACTATACTTGATAGCCGTGAAAAAAGAAATGAATTAATAAAAGAATTTTATGAAAGCCTAATAACTAAATTAGAAAATGTACCAGCTAATAGTGTATGTATTGAAAATATAATAAAATCCCTTTGCCCAACATGTAAAATTAGTACTATCACGCAAAACCTTAATAAAAAAGAAAAGGCAGCATTTTTAGAAAATATTAATCATGGCGTTTTAGAGCAAACTGATGTTATTGATGATAGCAAAAAATTACTGCAAAAATTAATTGCAACTAAAAAAAGTCAGCCAGAAGTCTCCAGCACAACAAATACATTAACGTCTTTAGTCACAAAAAAACAAAATTATAGTGAGGCATTAAATCCATTTCGTGAATAATTTAAATAACAGTTTAATATAGATAATATTCTGTATCAAAGACAGAAATCTAACTGAATAAAAAATAATTAAAAAATTATCTTTTATTAGATGGTTTTTATTTTACTAATAAATATATTTTTGATTGCATTTACGAAAATAGATATAAAAAATATTTTTAATTAAAAATAAAATTATATTAAACATATAAATTTAACTTAATAAAACAACAAGCACAATCACCAATAATTATAATTTAACCAAATAATCGAATATGAAAAAAATTAAATCATTTTTATAATACATAACAATTTTACAATTCATATAATTTAGAAGATGTTAATAATTTTATTCTAAGTTTTTGCTGATTATATTAAATAATCAAAACCAACACTAAGGTTTGACTGATTTTTTGAGGATATTATGGATATAAGCTTTTCTCTACCAAAAACAACATCATTAACAATTAGTGATAGCAAGTTTAATCAGATTTTGGCGGCTAATAGCTTAAATGAAGCAACCAAAATAAAAAACGTATCCGATTTTATTGATTCCATAATGGATTGGTTTAAAGGTGGCGTCAGACGCCAAAAAATAGAACAACTGTTTGAAACCATTCAAGATGTAAAAAATACTGATGTTTCTAACCCCGAATCAACTCGGTTGGAAAAATTTATCCAACTTAGAAAACTGGCACTTCCCAAACATTACAATCAATTTAAATCACGAGTTTCGCACAGGCATATAAAATTCTAAAAATGGCTTAAAAGCAATGATTAATCTGCAAGTTACTAAAAAAAATAAATTTTCTTAAATTACAATAAGTTGTATTTGATTTATAAGGTTTTGACTATTTATATATCATGCTGAATTAAACTTAAAAATAGAGCGTTTTTTTATTGGTGCGAAACTCGTGTAAATTAGAAATTACGCCAAAAGATGCCAATGACGACTGGGGATATAAATTAAAAGTAGGCAACTTTACCTTATATCAATGTGATAAAATTTATGAAAAAACAAAAAATATTAATGAGAGAGAACAATTAGCTGATTTTCATGTTAAAAATATCTGTATGAAATTAGAGGAAGCACTTTCTGTCGAAAATACCGATACCAAGCAACTATTAGATTTCTCTATTAGAAGATATTCAGGAGGTAGTAAGCGTGTTGCTTAATAGTGAAATAAGGGTGTTTCGGTGATTGAAGTAAATTTTACGCTGTTGGGCACCTCGAAAAACTCAAGATTTTCAATTAACCCTTGGCTTTCATTCTAAATAATTAGATTTTTTTTGATTATCACGTTACTGATTCTATCGCACATTGCCCTGGCTAGGGCCATTTGACCCATTCTGGGCGTCAGAAAGCCACGATGCACGCGCTCTGGAAGTACGCCAACCGCTTTAGGTTGTAACATGCTGCCATCATCGTCATGGCAAAATTAGCGCGCACCTGTCCAATGGTGCGGATCAGTTTTCTACCCATTTGTTCCATCGCCGCAAATGCATGTTCAACCCGTGCCCTAGTCTTTGCAATCCTGTGGTTTCGCCCTTGCTGAGTCTTGGACAACGGTTTGTTTCGATGGCCTTTAC
>NZ_NHNG01000133.1:0-1379 GCF_002287155.1 Arsenophonus sp. ENCA | reverse complement strand
CATAAACGATTATCTCGTAACAGCCGCTCTTTGTTGATCATTTCAAACCTTTATTCTCTAAGTTAAACCTCTTTTTATTCTCAATAGCGTGACAAAAAATGCAAGTCTCTATTCAGCAACTAGTTTAGTGACGCAATGGCGACACGAACCTTACACACTGGATGAGCTTGCCGATTACCTCGATTTAAGCGCTGCGAATGCACCCTTTATCGAGTCAACTTATGGGCTAGGCCGTAACTGCACCATCTTTGAGAAAACGCGAAAGTGGGCGTATAGAGCTATTCGTCGTGGCTGGCCTGCTTTCCCACAGTGGTTCGCAGCGTGTTTTGAGCGTGCTATGGGTTACAACGTCCAATTCCCCGTTCCACTCAGTGAGCCAGAAGTACGAGCGATTGCTAAGAGCATCGCTAAATGGACGCACAAACGCTTTACTGAGAAAGCCTTTGCTGAGTACGTTACTAAGACGCATACGCCAGAGATACAGGCGGCTAGAGGGCGAAAAAACACTATATCTATTCAGGCCGCCAAAGGCGTTATTGGCGGCAAGATTAGTCATGGTGGCGGTAGGCCGATAGACTTAAATTCTGAGCGTCAACGTAAGCCGTGGGAAGAGTTAGGTATTAGCCGGAGATGGTATTACATGCAGAAGAAAATAGGCGCTCTTTAATCGAGTGCACTAAAACAAACTACCTATATCAGATAACAGCCCCTTTAGGGGGCTGTTATTTCTCCCTTTCATCCCTTATGGGGCGTGGGTTTGAGGGGCTTTTTCTTTTGAATCCCGAAAAAGTGCAGCTTTTCCTAGCTAGACCCGCTCGCCGGAGTCCATGACCGAACGTAGTGAGCGAATGGGCGAGGAAGCGGAATATCATCTTTAGCTTGTGTGCGGATCGGGTCACTCGTTCTGTGGTTTTGCCCTTGTCTTTTTGCTCTTTTCCTTCCTGTTAGTTATGATGCTATATATCGGCACTAATGGTTAGGGCAAGGACACACGGAGTTATCTCTGACGAGCTAATCCGTGCCTTGACGCCTAGGAATTTAACGCCTAGGAATTTCAAAGATCCTGAGGCCGTATGAAATAGGGATCACAGTCGGTAAGATTTGCTGTTTTTTTCAGCACAAGAGGGAGTGAGATCATTATTTGTTGGCTAATCGACTGATTTTTGAACGAATTTGCTGAATTCAGGCAGATCTTCCCTGCATTACATCACGTAACGCATTCGCGCTATTTCCACTGCGTTAGCAACCAGATCCTTTGTTACCAGCCCATACAAGACCCGCTGATAGACCATTTTCCCGCCACACAGAATACATTTAAAAGGGTCCGTATTGAGCAGTGCTTGGCTGAGGCTGGAAAATGTCACTACTTTTACAGGTTT
>NZ_NHNG01000478.1:0-1400 GCF_002287155.1 Arsenophonus sp. ENCA | reverse complement strand
TTGTGCGGGGTGATTTAGGGTAAAATACTTTTTCAGTGGTGCGTGTCTTCGCTGGTTTTTTATGTTGGATTAACTAAAGTGTGCTTAAATTTCAATAACCGGATGTTTATCTCAATCCGTTTGCTTGAATTATCGCAGGGAGATTATTTGACGTTTTTCGGGTAACCACGCATATGCATTATCCCGCGTCTTTTCTTGCACCTGTATCAGAATAACAAACTTTTTGCGGACCGCACTAATCCTTTTTATAAAAAACTTTGTCAGGTAGAGAGTCGGTGAGTCGCTTCATGTGATTAGCTTAGCTTTTCTGCAATATATCGCTAAACTCGGCACTGATATCACCTTATCAGGTTTTTTGCGGACCGCACTAGCTTTTTTTTCGTTGGTTGGAATAATCATTCCAATGTTGCGCTTGAAGCGGGCACAAAAGTATGACGAAAACCCCCATTTCCTGGTGGTTTAACCCGTTATGGTTAAACAAAGTGATTAATTTTTTTACGCTAAGTTAAAATATTAGATGACTGACTCAATCCCGTCGCACTAGGCTGCTGAATGTTGACAGGTGTAAAACTTAACAAAAGTTGAGTGATTCCAGCTTAATGTGGCGGCGAATGTCAGCATAAACAGTAAGTTAATCACCATACTCTTTTTCTTTAATTTTTTTGTTTATCTTCATGATGTAAAATATTGGCTTCATTGTTATTTAATCGTTTCGTTTCTTTATCAGAGTCTGCCTCGTCTATCGATAGATAGTCTTCGGTTGGCAAGGATAATTCCTCAGTATCTATCAATTTTTCGCCATCCGTACTCTCAGTGAGTTTGCTATCCGTATCTTTTAGTATGGAGTCATTGATGTCAAGGGTTAAGGCTTTATCCATATCAATGGAAAGACTTTCTTCTACTGTAGTTGCCAATTCGTTGAGCTTCTCTTTTTCCTGCGTCCTTTCTATTACGATGGTAGTATCCGTTTCTCTTTGTTGTAATGCGCTTGGGAACTGGTCAGCCTGATAGGTTTTGGGTTCGACACTTTCATCGCCCTTCTGGAGAATAATGTACACGAGTTTCGCACAGGCATATAAAACACGAGTTTCGCACAGGCATATAAAATTCTAAAAATGGCTTAAAAGCAATGATTAATCTGCAAGTTACTAAAAAACATAAATTTTCTTAAATTACAATAAGTTGTATTTGATTTATAAGGTTTTGACTATTTATATATCATGCTGAATTAAACTTAAAAATAGAGCGTTTTTTTATTGGTGCGAAACTCGTGTAAAATAAAGCCGAGAGAGATTGGATAAACTCGGGGTAAATGTTTCATTTCCTACCATGGAGAGCAATTCATCATCATTAACCTGAAACGCCTGTTTTATGGCCTTTTTCCAGTCCTGATGGTCTTT
>NZ_NHNG01000638.1:0-575 GCF_002287155.1 Arsenophonus sp. ENCA | reverse complement strand
TTCTTCATGGTGGTTAGCTCAGTAGACCAGCTTCCGATAACTTTATCAGCAAAATCAAACTCGGCTTAGGTTTTTCGAGGTGCCCAAATGATATAAGTCAGTCACCTTTATCTTCTATGATAAGTAATGTTAGTAATTCTAATAAAAATGTAAATAATGATTCGGTACCATCTATTCTTGTGCAGTCAGGGGATTTAGATAAACAAAAAAATATATTAAGTAATACAAAAACTTTTTGTAATAAAATAGCAATGTCAGCATATAATTATTTGCGTTCTATTGATGGAATTGATGAATTTACCGGAGCGACAGGACAAATTTTACCACAATTTCATCAGTCATTATTATCGTTAAGTATATTACTACCAGCTATTCCTTTGGTTGGAATAGGTGCAAAAGGCGCTTTTGATGAATCAGTAGAAAGTTTTAAAGATCTTTATCCTACATTTATGAATGATATTAAGGAAAAAAAACAAGAGATATTAAAAATATTACAACAAAATTTTACTGAAGATGATGTCAATAAGAAGCTTTTTGAAGAAAAAATTGAACCATTTTTTGATGTTTGGATTAAT
>NZ_NHNG01000193.1:0-1408 GCF_002287155.1 Arsenophonus sp. ENCA | reverse complement strand
CTAAATGCTGGCATGAAAGGAGAAACAGAGGGCTTTTACTAAAACACAAGGTTTTCCCATCAGGGGTATTACAAGCTCACTCTGTCCCATGTGATAGTAGCTAATTATCACAAAAACAAGATACAAGGGGTGATGCAGATTAATAGCAAAACCTTTAACGCAATTAAAAATGAATACCCTACATTATCTGAAAATGACTTAATCAATCATCCTTGTTTAAATATTCATATTGGGGCAATGATTTTAAGTCGTAACTTTGCTCTCTACGGTAAAAATTGGTTAGCCGTTGGCATGTATAACGCTGGAATGAGAAATACCAATACATCAATTAAAAATCGTTTCCACTATGCTAATAAAATTTATCAACATTATCAAAAAATAAAATCGGGAAAAATGAATGAGAATAAAATTTATTAACCAACTCAGAGAAATAAAAAAAAGGAAATAACCATGTTAAAATCTTTATTAAAATTAGATAAAATGATAACCCCTAAGATTATAATAATTTTTTATTGGCTTGGGATAATCGCTGTTTTATTTTCTGGAATTGCTGCTATTTTTGCCGGCAGTCATTTAGGTGGTTTTTTCTCAGGTTTTATAGGTGGATTAAGCACAATTGTTATTGGTCTTATTGGTGTTAGGGTTTCTTGTGAATTAATTATTTTATTATTTAACATTTATGCCAAACTTAAAGAAATAGCTGAAAATACAAAAACAAAACCATAACAGAATTCATTTAACGATTAATTACGCCAAGTGACTGCTGATTTTAAAAGAAATAACCCACGAAAAGATAAATAATAAAATAACTGGGCGGATATACCGCCCGTTTGATTAATCTTTAAAAGCACTGTCTAACGCAATGATTTGTTGATAAATATCTTGCATTTGATTTTTAATCGGCTTCATCAGTTGCGCCGCTAAACGCTCGGGAAGTTCGTCAGAGTTATATAAATATTTCCGCTCAAATTCGAAAAGCTGGATATAAAACATATCCATTTTCTCAACGAGTAAAGCCACATCTTTTCGTAGTACTTCATGACCAGAATAATTCATTTTAATGTCCTCTCTAGGCTGTACGACGAGCACGAAAAGCGGTCACGAGTTTCGCACAAAACTAATTTGGGTACGCTAATAAAACACGGATGTGCTCAGCAATAGCATTTTTGATTACGTCCCAATTTTGTTGATAAAGGGTTATTTTTTCAGATATACGACGTTTATGTTGTTCAAACCACGCAGAAATAGCGAGAAAAATATGATTTCTTTGCGCTCGGCTCGTGCGAGCCTGACAGCGTTCAATACCACAATTTTGTTTAACTTCTCGATGATAAACTTCAACAGACCAACGGGCATCCATGATAGATTTGACGTATTCACGGGTGGGATTCTCTTTGTTTGTTACTAT
>NZ_NHNG01000545.1:0-6551 GCF_002287155.1 Arsenophonus sp. ENCA | reverse complement strand
AGGTAACCATCTGGGCAGATACCGGTTTTCAAGGTATAGATAAACAGCATCCTAATACACAAATCCCAAAAAAAGGAACTCGAAAAAGACCTTTATCGCCTGAACAAAAACAAGAAAATAAAATAATCTCGGGCATCCGTATTACAGTTGAACACGCCATCGCGGGTATCAAGCGCCTCGGTTGCATGACCCAAATTTTACGGAATCGTAGACCCTTTATTGATGATACCTTCTTACTCCTTAGCGCAGGTCTTTGGAATTTCCATCTCAGAACAGCGTAAAATTTACTTCAATCACCGAAACACCCTTATTTCACTATTAAGCAACACGCTTATTGACAAGGCCAACACCAATCGCAATATCTACGCCGACCGAGGCTATCCCTCTGCGGAGCGGGAAGCTTGGCTGGAGGCAAACGGCTATAGGAGCCAGATTCAGCGTAAAGGCCATCGAAACAAACCGTTGTCCAAGACTCAGCAAGGGCGAAACCACAGGATTGCAAAGACTAGGGCACGGGTTGAACATGCATTTGCGGCGATGGAACAAATGGGTAGAAAACTGATCCGCACCATTGGACAGGTGCGCGCTAATTTTGCCATGACGATGATGGCAGCATGTTACAACCTAAAGCGGTTGGCGTACTTCCAGAGCGCGTGCATCGTGGCTTTCTGACGCCCAGAATGGGTCAAATGGCCCTAGCCAGGGCAATGTGCGATAGAATCAGTAGCGTGATAATCAAAAAAAATCTAATTATTTAGAATGAAAGCCAAGGGTTAATTGAAAATCTTGAGTTTTTCGAGGTGCCCCAGGGTGCTAAAGAAGGTAAATACATTATTCTCCAGAAGGGCGATGAAGGTGTTGAACCCAAAACCTATCAGACTAATCAGTTAACAAGCGCACTACAACAAATAGAAACTGATACTACCATCGTAATAGAAATTACGCAGGAAAAAGAGAAACTTAACGAATTGGCGCTCACACCAGAAGAAAGTCTCTCCATTGATATGGATAAAGCCTTAACCCTTGACATCAATGACTCCATACTAAAAGATACGGATAGCAAACTCACTGAGAGTACGGATGGCGAAAAATTGATAGATACTGAGGAATTATCCTTGCCAACCGAATATAATCTATCGATAGACGAGGTAGATTCCGATAAAGAATCTAAACGATTAGATAACGATGAAGTGAATATTTTACATCAGGAAGAAAAACAAAAAATTAAAGAGAAAGAATATGGGGACTAATCTAACCATAGCTTGATAAATTAATATTATAAAAATATCTTAAATAAACGTTAAGTTTGTTATTCCTGTCTTGAACTGATATTTTAACTAATGAAACAGGATAAAATAAAAATAGGATATATTAAAAAATAAATAAACATCAATTAGGGGGCATAAAATATGCTTTCAGTTACTAATTCATCTTCACAGATATTATATGAACCAGGTAATAATTTATTTAACGAATCAACAAATTCAACAGAAATAATCAACACATCTCAAGAGGAAATTATCAATGAATCCACTAAAAAACCTGAAGAACTGTTATGGAATAGTTTCACAGAAATGCGAGATTACCTCATGGAAGGAACTTATTTCTCCCTTTTTTCAGAAAAAGAATATCCTGATCTTCATAAGGACTTAAGAGTTTGTCAAAATAAGCTTAAAGATATCGACTTATCCTTATCAAAATCCTTGCTTACCGGAGCAACAGATAAGTTTATTAGACATTTTGGAGTCTTACATAAAACAGTAATCCCTACCGAAAATCAGATTAGAAAAGAATTCAATAATATCGATGAAATATTAGATATTTTACATAACTGTCTGAAAGACATAGAACAACTAAAAGAAAAAACAGTGCCAGAATCAACCACAAAAAAATATCTTAAATTTGCCTTAATAGGCATTTCACTGAGCTTAGCAAGCTTGTTAGTAGGAGCACTGGTTTTCTCCTCACCCTTTATTGCTCCTTGTCTAATCAGTGGTTCTCTCTTACATATGATTGGGTCTGGAATATCAACCGCTGCGGGCTTTTCAGGTATTGCATTTAGCCTATATCAGGCACATAAACAATATAAAATAAATTCTCATAGGGATAAATGGAATGAATTCGATACTATACTTTCTAAAACGTATACTCATTTAAATGAATTAAGGAGCCAGAAAATGTTAAAATCGGTTTATGAGCTGGGATTAAATCAATCACAGGGATTTCAAAAAGTTAATGAACAAAATAGTTCAATAGAAAAACAAAACGCTGAAATGAAAAACGAGATTAGTGGATTGAAAGAGAATGTTAATACCTTGACAACCGAGTTGACCGAGTTGAAAGAAAAAATGGACACGTTAATTAATCAGTTTAATAAATCAGCGACATCTTCAGATGAAAAACAAAATGACTCAAATGTAGCAAAAGCATTCCCCCTATATCGGCGGCATTCTTTCTAAATATGGGTGATACGATTTACCTAAAGAATCATAGTTAAAAAAATACTATGGTTCATTGAACGCGATTTTCAATCGTGCTAATAACCATGTTTTCCGTTTAATCGAGTTCTGTTTATTGATAGCAAGACTAAGCGCTTTCTTTTGTCCAATGATAACCACCATTTTTTTACCTCTGGTGACCCCAGTATAAATCAAATTTCGTTCAAGCATAAGATAATTCTGCATAGCTATCGGAATCACAACACAAGGATATTCAGAACCCTGGCTCTTATGAATGGTTGTTGCATAAGCTAAGGATATCTCATCAAGCTCATTAAAATCATACCGGATTGTTCTGCCATCAAAATCGATGATCACTTCAGATTCAACAGTATCAATTAACGTAATAATTCCGATATCACCATTAAAAACATCTTTATCATAATTATTCACTAATTGAATGACTTTATCACCCAAAGAAAACGTCCGGCCATAACGGGTCACTTTCGAGGAAGTGTTATTATTATTAAGCTGAGATTGTAACATGTCATTAATACTATGCGCGCCAATTCCTCCCCTATTCATTGCAGTTAACACTTGGATATCCCTGACAGGATCAAATCCAAACCGCATCGGTAATCGATGTAAGATGATATTTAGAAGTTTATTTTTGATATCTTCAATACCTTCCGAATGAATAAAGAAAAAATCACTTTCCTCGCCTTTTTTCACAATTTCAGGGAATCGCCCCATATTAATAGCATGAGCACTGGTGATAATCTTAGAACAAGCTGATTGCCGGAATATTTCGGTTAATCGACTAACAGGGATTTTCTGACTGTGAATAACATCAGATAAGACATTACCTGGCCCTACCGATGGGAGCTGATCAATATCCCCCACCAACAGCAACGCTGAATGGTCAGGTAATGCCCGTAATAATTTATTCATCAATACAATGTCAATCATTGAGGATTCGTCAACAACCAGTAATTCGGTATCAATAGGGTTATCAGCATTGTGTTTAAAATCAAATCGTGACGGATCAAAATCCAGAAGACGATGAATCGTAGTGGCATTTTCTCTGGTTGATTCACTCAATCGTTTAGCAGCCCGTCCCGTTGGCGCACAAAGTGTTGATTTTATTCCTTTAGTTTTTACAATATGTAAAATACTGTTAATCACCGTAGTTTTACCAACGCCAGGCCCGCCAGTTATGACACTCACCTTGCTGTTTAAGTTTTTTTCAATAGCGGTCTTTTGCGAATTGGATAATGTTATCTTATTTTTTTTCTCAACCCAGGGAATGACTTTTTCCAGTGCGATATTCTCCCAGGGAAGTTTTCCAGAAATCAAACGCTTTAAATGACCCGCAACGCCTTGTTCAGCAAAAGCCAGTGACGACAGAAATACCCAGATTTCATTTTCAACCGATTGTAAAACCAGCCGGCGTTCTGTTAATTCAATCTCAATGGCCTGGCGTATAATGTCTTCATGAATGTTCAATAGTTGATAGGTTTTCTTAATTAATGCTTCTTGTTCTTCTGCACAATGTCCCTGATTAGACAATTCCTGTAAAACATGACGGATACCCGCTTGAGCACGAATCAGGGATTGTGTATCGACGCCTAGGTTTTGTGCGATTTGGTCAGCTGTTTTAAACCCAATACCATAGATATCAATCGAGAGTTGATAAGGATTTTCCCGTACTTTAGAAATTGCCGATTCACCGTAGGTTTTATATATACGAACGGCTCTTGAGGTTCCAACCCCATGAGATTGTAAGAAAACCATGATTTCCCTGACTACTTTTTGGTCTGCCCAGGCAGCACTAATCTTTTGCTGGCGTTTTTTTCCAATACCTTCAACTTCAAGTAATTTATCAGGGTGGCGTTCAATAATATCAAAAACATCGGCACCAAAGGACTTGATAAGTTGTTTGGCAAAAACGGGACCTATTCCTTTGACCATGCCTGACCCTAAATATTTTTCCATTCCGTCCAGAGTCGTGGGAACAATAGTTTTTATATGATGGGTTTTAAACTGTAGGCCATAATTGACGTCATTAAGCCAGATACCCATACATTCAATATATTCCCCAGCCGTAATAGAGGCAGTATTACCCGTTACAGTAATTAAATCTTTATGTCCGGAAACCTTAGCTCTAATAACAAAAAATCCGGACGTTTCACTATGAAAAGTGACGCGTTCAACAACACCTTCAAGGGACTGCGGTGATTGAGAGTGACTATTTTGCATGAACTATCTCAAGGGGAATGTAATTAAAAATTAGCCTTTAGAATTTTTACTCATTCTATCAATATAAGCCATACCAAATGCAGAGACAACAAAAGCTAAATGGATAATAACACACCACATTATTTTATTATCAGCCACTTTTTCTGCTTCCATAAAAATTCGTAAAAGATGAACGGAAGAAATAGCAACAATCGATGAGGCAACTTTATTTTTAATGGAATTAACGTCCATTTTCCCCATCCAGCTTAATTTTTTATGCTTATCATCAACCGTCATTTTTAAAATAAAGTTTTCATAACCTGAAAACATGACCATAACTAAAAGCCCACCGACTAACGCAATATCAATCAACGATAAAACTCTTAATATTAATCCTGATTCAGAAATAGTAAAAAGTTCTGGGATGACATCAATTATCTGCTGAAAAAACTTGAACGTGAGTAAAATAAACCCAAATGATAACCCAAATAGACAGGAAATAATAACCATCTCGATGCGTAGATTATTTTTTCAATAGATTTTTCCATTCTTTTACCCCTCCTTTATTTTAAATTTTTAGCCAAATTATCAAAGATATTATTTCCGTTTAAAAAAATAACCCAGCTTATATTCTATCTCTTCCAGATACTTTTTATGATTTTCATCTGACATATATAATGAAGTTTTTTCTTGATTTTTCTTCGTTGCATAAAACAAAAGATTTTCCATGAATTCCATTTTTAAAACGGATTGAGCAATTAAAGCGAGTTTATCATCTAGAGTAATTTGAGGCTCTTCATTATTTTTATTCTCTTTTCTTTTTTGCATAACAAGGCAACCAATTTTTAACATTTCCATGGCAATAACAGTGCGGTTTGAAGTAGAATTAGGTTCACCATCGGCGCGTTTATCTTCAACGAATTCGTCTATTTGTTTCAAAATAGAATCAGGTATGGGTAAAGATAAGCGATATTTTTTTTTAGCTTTTTCCATGAAGAAAATCCTTAACTATTACATAATGACCAATATTTTACATTATAATACAATTATATAAAGAATCTAAACAGAACCCCAAGAGATTCTTTAAAGAATCTTATATTTTTTTAAGTTAATTATATATAAAAATCAATACTTTAACAAGAAATAAAAGAATCTATTTTGACTCTAATAGGATTCCATAAAGATTATTTTAAATAAAAAATCATATAAAACAATTAGATGCTTTAAAGATTCCCTTTGGAATCTAAATAGATTCTAAAATTAAAAAATAAATTTTAATAATAAAAAATTAAAACTATAATTATCAAAAGCTTAAAATAAAATAAGTATTTTGCGTGTGGTATGTAAATTAGTGGTAGAAAAAGCGGATTTGGTGAAGTAAAATTGATAGGCTTTATTGGAATTCCTTTGAAAAATCTTTTTGCTTTATAGGGGCGAAAATATGCCGAATTGTTTTTACTTTTGAATAAAGAGCGTGGCGATGAAAATCAAAAATTTAATGTGGCTGTTTTGTCTTGTTATTTCAAAAATATCGCTTGCCGATTATTTAAGAGCGATTGCCAGACAAGAATCCAACCTTATCCCCATGCAAAAAACAAAAATAAAGATGGTTCACTTGATTTAGGGATTATGCAGATTAATAGCAAAACCTTTAACGCCATTAAAAAAGAATATCCTACATTATCTGAAAATGACTTAAGGGCACCTCGAAAAACCTAAGCCGAGTTTGATTTTGCTGATAAAGTTATCGGAAGCTGGTCTACTGAGCTAACCACCATGAAGAAACGCAGCGCCATTAAGAATGACCTCTTTGCAAACCAGTATCACCAACAGACGATCGACAAGTTGGGTGACCCGCTGGTCAAGATCGAAACC
>NZ_NHNG01000304.1:0-1423 GCF_002287155.1 Arsenophonus sp. ENCA | reverse complement strand
CAACCCGTTTCAACCCGGTGATAAAGGTGTTTTACATGCGGTTGGTTGCAGCCGGAAAACCCAAAAAAGTCGCTCTGGTTGCCTGCATGCGCAAACTGTTGACCATCCTGAATGCGATGCTCAGAAATAACGAAGAATGGGATGAATCCTACCATCAGGTTACTACGTAATTTTGTTGGTCAAGACAGTTGCTGATTTCTATTTTATTTCTGCGATTTATGCGCCTTCTTTTTTCATTGCTAGTAAAATTGTCTATTCTAAACAGCCAATTAGCGATGATGATGAAATTGTCCAACAGGCTCTGCAAAGCCTACAAAGTATGGCAAAAAAATTTGCTATTCCAGCGGAAAAAATATACTGCTTAATTAAAACCGATCCGCCAAGAGATGCTATTTTAGAAATCGCCGATGAAATTAATGCAGACTTGATTGTTATCGCCTCTCGCCGACCTAATTTTAGAACCCATTTACTCGGTTCAACCGCTACCGCAGTGGTGAATTATGCGAAAATCCCAGTTTTAGTGATTAGATAAACACGATTGTGTGGGAATAATTATCCCGCCTGGCTGGCATCACTAATTAATTATTATTCTTAATTTAAGACAAACCATCCATTGATATACACTATTAAATAACATGATTAATTTTTGCCAAATCTATCGTTTGTTTGACGTTCAATAAGGTAAAGGTGATATATGAAAGAAGATAAAGTCGTTATCATCGTTGGTAGCTTACGTAAAGGCTCATATAATAAAAAACTGGCTAACGAATTAATCAAACTGGCCCACCCACAACTACAATTTTTTTTCGCCGAAATAGGAAAACTGCCACTCTATAACCAAGATGATGATGAGCAGCCAAGTAAAATAGTACAAGATTTTAAACAACAAATAGCTGATGCTGATGGCGTTATTTTTGTTACCGCAGAATATAATCGTTCTATTCCTGGTGTATTAAAAAATGCCCTTGATCAAGGCTCTCGGCCTTATGGAAAAAATGTCTGGGCGCAGAAACCTGCGGGGGTTATCGGAACTTCCCCTGGTGCTATGGGAAGTGCTCTATCACAACAGCATTTATTTAAGAAATGTGCTAACTTTTCTTGATATGCCAACACTAAATCAACTAGAAGCGTTTATTCAATGGAATGAAAATATTATTGATCAGCATGGTAATTTGCTGGAAAGGACGAAGATTTTTTTACAAAAATGGCTGAATGCTTATAGCAATTTTCTAACAAAACAACTTAATTAATTAAATTAATATTGTAAATTTAAAGGCTACATAAATTTAATAAATAACCTTTGGGCACCTCGAAAAACCTAAGCCGAGTTTGATTTTGCTGATAAAGTTATCGGAAGCTGGTCTACTGAGCTAACCACCATGAAGAAACGCAGCGCCATTAAGAATGACCTCTTTGCAAACCA
>NZ_NHNG01000329.1:0-1435 GCF_002287155.1 Arsenophonus sp. ENCA | reverse complement strand
ACTGCTTACTTGCAAGAATATTTTATAGATATCTTTAATGCATGGATAACCGGACAAAATATGAACATCCTGATTTTTTCTTGTTTTTAAATTTATACTTCTTTTTTAGAGACTGCGAAACTCGTGAAAGATAGAGCTGGTCTTATTTTATTCCCTATTTAGTGGTTTATTTTTTCAGGCAAAAATGGGATATCATTTGTGAAAGTAATTCAATTGTCGGTTTTATATATTTAAGTTCAATAAATTCATCAGGTTGGTGAGCCTGCTCTATCGAACCTGGCCCTAATATTAATGTTGGGCATCGCGTTTGAATAAAGGGCGCTTCGGTGCAGTAATTAACGGTTTGAGCTTTTTTATCTAATAAATTTTCAATTATTTTCACCATATTATGATTTATTGTGCATTCAAAACCGGGAATAGGCGGATGAAGTTCCTCGATAGTTAAGCGATCAGGCCAACGTTGTTTAATCGGTTTAAGTGCGGCATGTAACAATTCATCCAAATTTTTTAGTGACAGACCGGGTAGTGGACGAATATCGATATGTAATTCACAACAACCACAGATTCGATTTACTGCATCACCCCCATGAATATGTCCGAAATTCATTGTTGGGTAGGGAATATCAAAAGCCTTGTTATGGTAATCGGTTTTTAGTCTATATCTAAGCAGAATTAACTGACTAATGGTTTCATGCATTAACTCAATCGCATTGATACCCTGTTCCGGATCACTTGAATGGCCAGATTGACCGGTAATACGAATGGCATTGGCAATATGCCCCTTATGAGCGCGAATCGGTCGCAATGAAGTTGGTTCACCAATAATTGCTAATTCAGGCTGAATTTCTGCAGTTGCAGCAAAATAACGTGCTCCGGCCATGGTGGTTTCTTCATCAGCGGTTGCCAGAATATAGATGGGATGCTGTAACTGATCAATATCGACATTGCGTAAGATATCAATAATAAAAGCGAAAAAACCTTTCATATCCGCGGTGCCTAAACCATATAACTTGTCGTTATATTCCTTTAATTGGAAAGGATCTTTTGTCCAGCGACCGCCATCAAAAGGAACCGTATCAGTATGCCCACAAAGTAGTAATCCAGCCTCTCCTTGGCCAAAAGTAGCCACGAGTTTCGCACAAAACTAATTTGGGTACGCTAATAAAACACGGATGTGCTCAGCAATAGCATTTTTGATTACGTCCCAATTTTGTTGATAAAGGGTTATTTTTTCAGATATACGACGTTTATGTTGTTCAAACCACGCAGAAATAGCGAGAAAAATATGATTTCTTTGCGCTCGGCTCGTGCGAGCCTGACAGCGTTCAATACCACAATTTTGTTTAACTTCTCGATGATAAACTTCAACAGACCAACGGGCATCCATGATAGATTTGACGTATTCACGGGTGGGATTCTCTTTGTTTGTTACTAT
>NZ_NHNG01000228.1:0-6571 GCF_002287155.1 Arsenophonus sp. ENCA | reverse complement strand
ACTTGTCGATCGTCTGTTGGTGATACTGGTTTGCAAAGAGGTCATTCTTAATGGCGCTGCGTTTCTTCATGGTGGTTAGCTCAGTAGACCAGCTTCCGATAACTTTATCAGCAAAATCAAACTCGGCTTAGGTTTTTCGAGGTGCCCCATTAATTAAACAATCTGGTTGACCATCATAGGCAATTTTTCCATCTGCAATTACGATAGACCTAGTTGCTATTTGGCTAGCATCTTCCAAATTATGGGAAACCATTAGTAAGGTTAATTGGCGTTCATCACACACCTGTTTAAGTAATGTTAACATTTCATTACGTAAAGCTGGATCGAGAGCAGAAAAAGGTTCATCTAACAATAAAATCGGTTTTTGGCGGATCAAACAACGTGCTAACGCAGTACGTTGGCGTTGCCCGCCTGATATTTGTGCAGGTAAACGAGTGATACAATTATTAAGAGAAACTTGTTCTATGATCTGTTTTACTGCGCGATGTTGAGCTCTTTCTAATCTTAAACTTGGTGAAATGCCTAACGCAATATTTTGCCAAACAGTTAAATGAGAAAAGAGATTATTTTCCTGAAAAAGGATAGAAACTGGCCGCTTGGCGGGTGGTGTAGCAGTATGATTTTGTCTATTTAGCCAAATTTTTCCCTGTTTGGGATATTGAAATCCAGCGATCAAATCCAGTAGAGTACTTTTCCCTGCTCCACTAGGGCCTAATATAGCCACCCTTTCAGCTCTATTTACTTGAAAATCAAACTGCATTGTTATATTTTCATAACAATAGACAAGTTGATCTAATTTAATCATGCTCTTTTCCTGATAAATATTCTAATAAACTGAATAAGCTGAAACAAAGTAATAGCATTAATAACGCGGTAACTGCCGCATCATTATTACGGTAAGAGCCTAATTGTTGATAGAGATAATAAGGTAGGGTACGAAAGTTCTCATTACCAAACAGTGCAATAATACCAAAATCACCTATTGAGAGTATACAGGTAAAAGCGAAGGCTTGTCCTATTGTACGTTTCAAAGCTTTTAATTCAATTAGAACTAGTCGATTTATGCCTTTGATCTGTAATGAAAGGCATAATAAATTATAGCGTTCAGCTAAGTCATACATCTGATTTTCTAATATTTTTAAGGCATAAGGAATAGCCATTAAAGCATTCGTCAAGATGATTAAACCATAAGGCGAGTAGGTTAAATTAATAGTATTATTTAGCAATAAAAAGAAGCCGGTAGCTAAAACTAGGCCTGGCATTGCAAGTATTAATAATCCACTTAATTCGAAAGTTCGATAAAGCAGTATTGAGCGGCACAGACGTAATTCACGACTACTCCAAAGCAACATCATAGTAAGAATAATACTAAGTACTCCAGCACTAATAGCAATAAAAATCGAATTAATGCCTGCTTGCCATAAGCCAGGCTGTTGTAACACGTGTAATAGCGTTAAGTTTAAACCATCAACGATAATAGCCAAGAAAGGCGGAATTAAGAAAAGTAGGGTCATGCTAATCAGTAATGTATCCCACCATTTCTGCCATCGACTATTAGCTGGATTTGTCCACCGCAATTGTCGACTAGCACCGACGGAAAAGACAACATTTAATTTTTGACTTAATAATACTAGCCCTAAACAGCAAAAAAGTTGGATCAGAGCCAGCAAAGCAGCTTTATTGAGATCAAAATCATAACTTAATGATTGATAGATAGCGAGTTCAATGGTGGTTGCAGCAGGCCCCCCGCCAAGCGTCAGTACGGTGGCAAAACTGGCGAAGCACAACATAAAAATCAGGGCCGATGTTGGTAAAATCTGTCGCCTAAGATAAGGCCATTCAACAATCCGAAAATGTTGCCATTGGTTCATGCCGAGTTGTGCGGCAAGCTGACGTTGCTCAACTGCAATATTCTCTAGCGCAAGCAACAGCATCCGCATAGCTAATGGTAAATTAAAAAAGACATGTGCTAATAAAATGCCTTTTAGGCCGTAGGGGGTAAATTGGTAATTAATACCTAACCATTGACAAAATTGAGCAATCCATCCCACCCGACCATAGACGGTTAATAAGCCAAAAATGGCCACTAGTACTGGCAATACCAGTGTCATCGAACATAAGCATAAAAACAGTATCCGACCTGGAAAATGGCGTCGAAAAAGGGCTTTGGCGAGAAATATTGCAGGGATAACGGATAAGACGGTCGATAGTAATGCTTGCCAAAATGTAAAGCCAATGACATGCCATAAATAGCTGTCATCAATAAATTCTTGCCAGCTTATTTGCGGGGCATGTAACCATAAAGTGCTGAAAGTAACTACCGCAATAGCGATTAATAGGCCGGACACAATTATGCCAGGCCAAAGTGAACTCCCTATTGGTGGCTGACGGCATTTTGCCATAAATTGATCCATTGATTGCGATGTTGAGTAATATCTTCTGCATTAAATTGTAATGATTTTTTTGGCACAGGTATTTGTTGATAAACGTCGGGTAAGGGTATATCAATGACTGGATACATCCAATTGGTTGTCGGTAACGTTTTTTGGAACGTTGGTGATAGCATAAATTGCATGAATTGTTGAGCTAGTTTAGGCTGCTTGCTGGTTGCTAATTGGGCCGCCACTTCAATTTGCAGATAGTGCCCCTCACTAAATAGTGCCGCAGCATAATTATTTTTTTTATCATTTAACAGATGAAAACCTGGTGAAGAGCTATAACTGAGGACAAAATCGCTTTCACCTTTTAAAAACAATCCATATGATTCGCTCCAACCTTTAGTAACGGTTACGGTTTTTTTGGCTATTTTTTGCCAAGCCTGAGTACTGTTTTGCCCATAAATTTTTTGTATCCAAAGTAATAGCCCTAAACCTGGTGTACTGGTACGTGGATCTTGGTAAATAATTTTCCATGGCTGGGGGCTATTAATAAGTTCATCAAGACTTTTAGGCACTTCAGTGATCCGCGTCTTATCATAAATAAAAGCAAAATAACCATAACCGTAAGGGATAAAAATATTGTTATCCCATTTTATGGGTAATTTCAGTTGACTGATGTCAATTTTACTTTCAGTAAATAAGCCCGTTTTTTTTGCTAGATCAATTAAGTTATTATCAAGTCCGAGCACAATATCAGCTGGGCTATTTTTTCCTTCCATTCTAAGGCGATTTAATAACGCAACTCCATCACTTAGGCCAATTAGCTTCAGTTCACAGTGACAGATTTGTTCGAAGGCAGGCTTTATTGTAGGCCCTGGCCCCCAATCTGCGATAAAGGAATCATAAGTGTAAACGGTTAATATAGGTTTTGCCTGGAGAGCGAAAGCTGAACAACAAATTAAACCAATACTAACTATTTTTAGCAGTACATTCTTCAATACTGAGTTCTCCTATATAATTAAATAAAAGTGATGCTCTAGGAAGGATCTGAGGAATGGACAGTAATGAAGCTATTTATTGATGAATAAATCATTAGAGTGGCTCAAATCCCTACGCCGATGTTAATCGGATCAGGTTCGACGAGTTTTTCTCAGCCAGCTATTAACAATATTAATCATAGCTAGCACCCCGTTGAGATGGCCTTATTGTAAGATGTTATCTTATAATTGCAAATACTATATTTGATAAAGGCTTACCATATAGAGTAGTATGAAACAATAAGTTATCTTTTAAATTTTTAACGAGGTAGTCAGATGGTTGACAATGATGGCTACCGCCCGAATGTAGGAATTGTAATTTGTAATCGGCAGGGCCAGGTATTATGGGCTCGTCGCTATGGGCAACATTCATGGCAGTTCCCTCAAGGGGGCATTAATCCTGAAGAATCGCCAGAACAGGCAATGTATCGGGAATTATTCGAAGAGGTTGGGTTGGATCGTAAAGATGTTAAAATATTAGCGTCTACCCGGAACTGGTTACGTTACAAATTACCTAAACGTTTGGTGCGTTGGGACACAAAGCCAGTTTGTATAGGGCAAAAGCAACGTTGGTTTTTGTTACAATTGGTTTGTAATGAACATAATATTAATGTGCAAACAAGTAAAACGCCTGAATTTGATAGTTGGCGTTGGGTGAGTTATTGGTATCCTGTGCGTCAGGTTGTTTCTTTTAAACGCGATGTTTATCGGCGCGTTATGAAAGAATTTGCTCCGATGGTTATGTCACTGCAAAATAGAGCAATGACATCAAATAAAAGCCATACCTATAGGCGTAAACGTGGCTAAATAAATTTAGCGTTTAATAGTCAACTTTTGTCGTTTTGAAAGCGAAGTGAGAGTAGTGAAAGCTACTTTTGTTTATTTTTTGGAAAGTTTACTAGCCAAAGTATGCATTAGATAGATTTGTTGATGAATTTAATCAATAAATACTATTAGATTTTAAACCGCATGCAGTCATGCAATTCTATCAAGCTCTATAAAACTAAAGAGTGGAGACGATGAATAATAGTTATATTGTGTTTCCTGATATTGATCCTGTTATATTCTCGATTGGTCCAGTAGCCCTTCATTGGTATGGTTTGATGTATTTGGTGGGATTTGTTTTCGCTCTATGGTTGGCAAAACTGAGAGCCGGAAAAGCAAATAGTGGCTGGACCAAAAACGAAGTTGAAAATCTGCTCTATATTGGTTTCTTAGGTGTCTTTATCGGTGGACGTTTAGGCTATGTTTTATTTTATAATTTGCCGGCCTTCCTGAGCAATCCTTTGTATCTATTTAAAGTTTGGGACGGAGGAATGTCTTTTCATGGTGGGTTAATTGGTGTGATATGCGCCATGTGGTGGTATGCACGCAGAACCCATCGCCATTTTTTTCAAGTTGCCGATTTTGTTGCCCCATTAATCCCATTTGGATTAGGTATGGGACGTATTGGTAATTTTATTAATGGTGAACTTTGGGGACGTGTAACATTAGACACACCATGGGCAATGTTATTCCCAGGCTCACGAGCAGAAGACATTCAGATTGTTAGTCAAGACCCTTCTTTATTACCGATTTTAGAGCAGTATGGCGTATTACCACGACATCCTTCCCAACTTTATGAGATGTTTTTTGAAGGGATCTTTTTATTTATTATTTTGAATCTGTTTATTCGTAAACCACGCCCAATGGGCAGTGTTTCAGGATTGTTTTTGATTGGTTATGGGGCTTTCCGTATTTTTGTTGAATTTTTCCGTCAGCCGGATGCGCAGTTGGGGCTATTTGGTGGTGTAAGTATGGGACAAATTTTGTCAGTCCCTATGATAATGATTGGTATTTTAATGATGATCTGGGCCTATAAGAAAGATAACCATTTTGTACGGACACGGACTATTCCATTACTAGCAAGGCAGAAAAGAGTAAGTAGCAGAAAATTTTAATACAGTGTTTTTATTTATAGTATTAAATAATAGATTCTAAGCGAGTAATAATCATGAAACAATATCTGGATTTATGTCAGCGTATTATTGATAAAGGTCAGTGGGTAGCAAATAAACGCACAGGAGTTCGGTGTTTAACGGTTATCAATGCTGATCTTGAATATGATGTCGCAAATAACCAGTTTCCTTTAATTACGACTCGCAAAAGTTTTTATAAAGCGGCTATTGCTGAATTATTAGGTTATCTAAGAGGTTATTCTAACGCTGCACAATTTCGTGATATTGGCTGTAATACATGGAATGCCAATGCGAATGAAAATCAGGCATGGCTCAATAATCCGAACCGTAAAGGTGAAGATGACATGGGACGGGTTTATGGCGTTCAGGGGCGTTCATGGCAACGGCCTGATGGTACTTATTTAGATCAGCTGCAAAAAATTATTAGCAACCTTTCGGTAGGAATAGATGATCGTGCCGAGATAATCACTTTTTACAATCCGGGTGAGTTTGAATTAGGTTGTTTATGCCCTTGTATGCATACGCACACTTTTTCTCTGCTAGCTGATACGCTTTATTTAACTTCATATCAACGTAGTTGTGATGTTCCTTTGGGACTAAACTTTAATCAAATTCAATGTTTTGTTTTACTGGCACTGGTTGCTCAGATCACGGGTCACAAACCAAGTAAGGCTTACCATAAGATAGTGAATGCTCACATTTATGAAAATCAACTTTCGATTATGCGTGATATCCAGTTGAAGCGTACTCCTTATTCTTTGCCGCAACTGCGTATTAATCCTAATATTAAAACATTAAAAGATATTGAAACCTGGGTGACTAGTGATGATTTTGAAGCCATTGGTTACCAATATCATGATGCAATTAAATATCCATTTACGGTATGACATTTTTTGTGGGTTGCCTTAATCATTAACATGAACAAGGTGACTACCATCTTATTTGCTGTTTTTAATTAATATTATGGTTTAATTAATAAATAGCCACTAAAAACATTAAAATCTGGGAGGCGTTTCTATCTTTGCTCCCCACTTTTTTGTAATACAAATTTTTTAATAGATCTGTTTCCCTTCTATAAACTAGTTGCTGAATAGAGACTTGCATTTTTTGTCACGCTATTGAGAATAAAAAGAGGTTTAACTTAGAGAATAAAGGTTTGAAATGATCAACAAAGAGCGGCTGTTACGAGATAATCGTT
>NZ_NHNG01000083.1:0-1443 GCF_002287155.1 Arsenophonus sp. ENCA | reverse complement strand
AATGATTGCTTTACATAAACGATTATCTCGTAACAGCCGCTCTTTGTTGATCATTTCAAACCTTTATTCTCTAAGTTAAACCTCTTTTTATTCTCAATAGCGTGACAAAAAATGCAAGTCTCTATTCAGCAACTAGTTTAATGTTCACTAATCGTGTTCAATGGGTAGCCCATAGGAATGATATGGTAAAGAAAATCAGGAAAGAACAGAAATTAAAACTTGGTAAAGGCAAGGGATTCGGTTTTTAAAACATACAGGAATAATATGATTACTCGTAATCAAAAAAAAGAAATAAATAAGATAATGAATAAGCATCCTGATAGATGTTCTATATGCAAAGAGTATTTTGATAATGATGATCGTGTTATTTACACTGTTTTTGGCTATGACAAATATAATCGAATGCAGTTAACTACTGGATGTTGTTCTGAATTTATTATTAGACCTATCTCTCTTGGGATGTGTGGTTGTTTTGACCCAAACGATTACGAAGAAATACTAAAAGATCATCCGCTAGCAGAATCTTTTTTTGAACAAAAATCTGTTAAAGATAGTGATTGATTATGTGAGGTTGAGAAATAACATCTCAACCTCACATAAAATCAACGGAAAAAGTTAAATACGTGGAACGCAAAGAAGAAAATAACAAAGGCAATTAACAATCTTCTCCGTTTTGAAAATTCTTTAGCTTTTGGATAAAAACCGGTAGCCAGAATATCTATGAAAACTACAGCAGGGCACCTCGAAAAACTCAAGATTTTCAATTAACCCTTGGCTTTCATTTGTAGTAGCTCAGACTTGATCTGACAGTTACCGGTTATTTATACAGTATCTGTCAGGCTAAATTTGATTTAAATCTTTTTCTCTCCAAATTTGTTTTCCATCGTGTAAAGTTGCTATGGGTGTTCGACCGCAACACATTTTTCCTTGATGAGTACGCTGGTTATTGTATTCCTCTAACCATTTATCTAAATCAGTTTGTAATTCCTCTAAATTACCGTAGATTTTCTTACGAAAAACTACCTGGTAGAACTCTTGTAATACGGTTTTATGAAAACGTTCACAAATTCCATTAGTTTGAGGCGAGCGTGCCTTAGTTTTTGTGTGATCAATATCGTTGATAGCCAGATAAAGTTGATAATCGTGATGCTCAACTTTACCACAATATTCACTACCTCTGTCCGTCAGTATACGTAATATCGGTAATCCATGTTGGGCATAAAAAGGCAGAACCTTGTCATTTAATAAATCCGCAGCAGTTATCGAACTTTTCGTTGTGTAAAGTTTACAATGAACGACTTTGCAGTAAGTATCAATATAAGTTTGTTGGTAGATACGACCAACACCTTTTAAATGACCAACATAAAAAGTGTCCTGCGACCCCAGGTAACCCGGATGTGCTGTTTCAATCTCACCACTGGCTTCATCATCCTGTGCTTTCTT
>NZ_NHNG01000339.1:0-580 GCF_002287155.1 Arsenophonus sp. ENCA | reverse complement strand
ATATAATTCGCCATATTCCTCCTGAGGTAACCATCTGGGCAGATACCGGTTTTCAAGGTATAGATAAACAGCATCCTAATACACAAATCCCAAAAAAAGGAACTCGAAAAAGACCTTTATCGCCTGAACAAAAACAAGAAAATAAAATAATCTCGGGCATCCGTATTACAGTTGAACACGCCATCGCGGGTATCAAGCGCCTCGGTTGCATGACCCAAATTTTACGGAATCGTAGACCCTTTATTGATGATACCTTCTTACTCCTTAGCGCAGGTCTTTGGAATTTCCATCTCAGAACAGCGTAAAATTTACTTCAATCACCGAAACACCCTTATTTCACTATTAAGCAACACGCTTATTAGCACCGGTGATCTCAGTTATCTGTTTATGCATGGAGAACTCAGAACCGTTATCGGCCGTCAAAGTTTTAAAGTCACAGAAGGTATTTGCTACAATGTCACGGAAAGCATCTACAACAGTATCAGCGCGTTTATTCGGTAACTTGCGGATAATAATCTGCTTGGTAGCTTTATCCGCTAGAGTCAGTAAGAATGACTTCTGATCTTTACCAAATACAGTA
>NZ_NHNG01000348.1:0-6630 GCF_002287155.1 Arsenophonus sp. ENCA | reverse complement strand
AATGGGTCAAATGGCCCTAGCCAGGGCAATGTGCGATAGAATCAGTAGCGTGATAATCAAAAAAAATCTAATTATTTAGAATGAAAGCCAAGGGTTAATTGAAAATCTTGAGTTTTTCGAGGTGCCCGTTTATCGTAATTCTTATCAGCATAATATTGCGATGTTGCAACAAAATATTGTTAGGGGAAAGAAACAGTTAATAACAACTATTTGACCATAAGATCTATTGCTGATTTTAATATAACTCTGGTTAATCCCGGTTAAATTGTTTACCAACGCCATCTTTTTGAAGGTGTAATTATTTCTGATAATGGGATATCCCATGGTGCGGTAGGAATTTTATCAACCAATTGGCAGTCATGCGCCAATCCAATCGGATAAAAGTGTTTTTTACGCCAATTGGCAAGCAACCTATCATAAAATCCGCCGCCCATACCTAATCGTTGTCCTTGTTTATCAAATGCGACTAGAGGTACGAACAGAATATCTAACTGTGCTATTGGCATAACATCCATAACATTAAGTGCTGGTTCAGCGATATGAAAGCGATTTTTTATCAGTTGAGTGTCAGGGCGATAGTGTAGAAACAGCAGTTGATGGCAATTGAAGGGATGCAAAACAGGTAGATAAACTTTTTTGTTTTGTGTCCAAAGTTTTTTAATTAATAGATGAGTATTGATTTCACCATCAAATGAAAGAAATAACGCCAAATGGGAGGCAGATCGGATAAGCTCGTGCTCTAACACCAGGTGAGTTATTTTATCTGCTGCGCTATTCTGTTGTTCGCAAGTTAATTGTCGACGATATTGGCGAACTGTTTGCCGGATAATTTTCTGTCGTTCGACTAGATTATTAGACATAAAATTGGGAATTATTAATTTGGTAGCAATAAAATAATACGGTTTTTTATAATTGTATCATTCAACTTTTATTGACTGAAGCATAGTATATTTGAATGGTAACATTGTGAGTATAAAAGTAAGCTCATTGAGGGCCTCCAAGATGCTTTTGCGGGCTGTAACCCTTGAACCCCGGGTTCAAGGTGAACGTAGTATCGTTAACTTTAGGCTTCCTGGTGGCTAGGCTTTCCCTAGCTGACCAGGCATGCACACCATAAACAGATAGCCACATTCTAAGTGATTTCAAATATCGGCTCAGGGGACTGACCCGCTGACGAGCATCTCAGAGAATTCTAAACTATATCTTAGTATCTATTGTATGAAAGTAAATACAGAAAGCAACCTATTCTTACTCTATTTTGGTACCAATGTTGTTTTATTCATCGGTTTTGTTCTAACGGAGTAATTGTTCGTCCAGTAATGCGCGCTTGCTCTTGCAATGCCTGTTCGATCGTATGTTGCAATACACGGATTTTTTGTTCCATATTATCAGTGTAGTCCTGAGTTTTGATTTTTTCTTGCGCAAGTTCATGACAAATGTTTAAAGCGACGATAAAAATAAGTTGCTCGGTATTTGTGACACCAGTTCGATTTTTTAGATCTTTTAGCCGTTGCTCTAGCTCAGCCGCAGACGATTTTAAGGCATTTTGTTGTTCTTTGGGGCAATTAACCCTTAATGTTCGTCCCAAAATTTGAATATCAACAGGTTGTGTAGACATTATACCTTCCTGATTATGTGGGGAGACGAAATAGACAAGTAATATTTCGCTGCCCATAATTCTATTGATGCTATCAGAATAATTATGAGTAATATATGTGCAATTTGTGCACTTATCTAGTATAGCGACCGTCCTTGATGGTAGCATATTACATATCAATATTATTAACGTAACTGAGCAGACATGCCAATACAGAAATCTTTACCTAATTATCAAACTCTTGAGCTTCTATTGCAACAACAGAATGTTGCTTTAACAGCCGCAGAAATGCACGGCTTAATTACGGGCCTAATTTGTGGCGGTAATCACGATTATAACTGGAAAAAGTCAATTTATGAACTAACCAATGATGGATTAGCTTTTTCACAGATATTAACTAATCCACTCCGTGAGCTTTATGACTTTACATTTGCATCTTTAGATAATAATGATTTCATTTTTAATTTGTTGTTACCTGAAAATGATAAGGTGTCTGAGCGAGCTGATGCCTTAGCCGGTTGGGTTAACCATTTTTTATTAAGTTTGGGGGTTACCCAACCTAAGTTGATGGAAAAAAAAGAATTAAAAGAAATTGTTACGGATTTACGCAATATTGGTATGTTGGGTTATGACAAAAATGACGATCAAAATGAGTTAGAACAGGCTTTGGAAGAGATCATTGAGTATGTTAAGGTCGCAGTTCAGCTCTGTTTTATTGCCTTTATGGAGGTAAAAGATCGGCGAATGAAAGCAAAAAACGATAAACCAACATTACATTGATAGGCATAATATTCTAACCTATTTTGTTGTTAATCGCTTGCGGGAGAAGGCATGACTCAACAACCATTTATATCTCGTCGTCATAAGTTATTAAAAAAAATGGCACCTGCCAGCGCGGCTATTTTTTTTGCCGTTCCATCTGCTTTGCGAAATGCAGATTGTGAATATCCCTATCGGCAACACAGTGATTTTCTCTATTTAACTGGTTTTAGTGAACCTGAAGCAGCGTTAGTTATCATTAAATATAATGAAACCTCTAGTGAGAGCATACTATTTAATCGTGTGCGTGATCAAGCGATGGAAACCTGGTTTGGTCGTCGTTTAGGTCAGCAAGCGGCGATTGCAAAACTGGGCGTGGATCGGGCATTACCGTTTGCTGAAATTGATCAACAACTTTATCAATTATTAAATGGTTTAGCCGTTATTTATCATGCGCAAGGTGAATTTGCTTATGCGGATCAGATTGTTGGTTCAGCACTTAATCGGTTAAGGCAAGGTAGTCGGCAAAAATTAAAAGCTCCATCTACTCAACTTGATTGGCGGTCAATGCTGCACGAAATGCGATTATTTAAATCACCTGAAGAACTTACTCTAATGCGTGAAGCTAGCAAAATTTCTGCTGATGCACACCTTAGAGCAATGCAAACCTGCCAGCCTGATATGTATGAATATCAACTGGCTGCAGAAATTGAACATCAGTTTGCCAGTCAAGGCGCAAAATCGCCTGCTTATGCTACCATTGTCGGCAGTGGGCAAAATGCATGTATTTTGCATTACACCGAAAATGATGCCGTGATGAAGGCAGGGGATTTAGTTTTGGTTGATGCCGGCGCAGAATATCAAGGTTATGCCAGTGATATTACGCGTACCTTTCCAGTCAATGGTAAATTCAGCCCACCGCAGCGTGAAATTTATGACATTGTATTGACGGCACTAAATAGCGCTTTAACCTTATATCGACCTGGGGTCACTATTCATCAAGTGATGGCGGCGGTTATAAAGATTAAGATCGAAGGTTTAATTAAGTTGGGTCTTTTGCAAGGCGAGCTAGATAAACTGATCGAAAGTAAAGCTCATTTGCCTTTTTTTATGCATGGTTTAAGTCACTGGTTAGGGCTTGATGTCCATGATGTTGGTGACTATGGAAACAATCGCGATCGTCCGTTAGAGCCGGGTATGGTATTGACCGTTGAACCGGGGCTTTATATTGCACCGGATGCTAATGTGCCTGAAGCTTATCGAGGAATTGGTATCCGTATTGAAGATAATATTGTGATCACTGAAGAGGGTAATGAAAACCTGACAGCGGCTGTTATTAAAGATCCTGATGAGATAGAGGCACTGATGGCAGCAGCAAAGTAGGCAGGGGATTAGAAACGATGAAAGTAATTATTGTTGGCGGCGGTATGACAGGTGCGTCATTAGCACTTGCTATTTCGGCCTTCAGTCAGGGAAAGGTTCAAGTTTCATTAATTGAAGCAAGGTTACCTAATAAGGCACATCCTGGTTTTGATACCAGAACAATTGCATTGGCTTATGGCACTAGCCAACAGTTTAATCAAATTGGTATCTGGCACGGATTAAAAAAATATGTAACGCCAATTACTAATATTCATGTTTCTGACTATGGCCATGCTGGCGCGGTAAATATGTATGCCAAAGATTATTCCCTTCCTGCACTTGGTTATGTTGTTGAATTGCAGGATGCAGGAAATTACTTATTTGAGCAGCTTAAAAAAGCGCCGGGTGTTGAATTATATTGTCCTGATGAAGTTATTGCTGTTGAGCGCACAATTGAGCATGTATTAGTCAAATTAACGAGTGGTAAAGTTTTAACCGGACAGTTATTAGTTGCTGCTGATGGCAGCGATTCCACGATAGGTAAGATCAGTCAAATTGAATGGCAACGCTCGTCATACCAACAATGTGCAATTATTGCTAATATTTTAACTAGCCAAGCACCACAGGGCCAAGCCTTTGAGCGTTTTACCCAACATGGTCCGTTGGCAATGTTACCTATGTCTAAAGGGCGTAGTGCATTGGTTTGGTGTCACCAATTGGAAAACCAGCAATCTATTATACAGTGGAGTGATGACCAATTTATGACAGAATTACAAAAATGGTTTGGCTGGCGGTTAGGTGAAATTAAGGCCGTTAGTGAGCGTTACTGTTTTCCATTGTTACTTTCGCAAGCGAAAAGATTGATTAGTCATCGATTGGTTTTAGTTGGCAATGCAGCACAAACTTTACATCCTATTGCTGGTCAGGGGTTTAATCTTGGTATGCGTGATGTCATGATCCTTGCCAATATAATTAGTGAAGTAGCCAATCATGGTGGTGATATGGGAGCTTACTCGGTTCTTATGCAGTATCAAATGCAGCGTCATGATGATCGTCAAAGCACCATAAAGTTAACCGATAACTTGGTTCATTTATTTTCCAATAATCATCTAATTTGTGCTATCGGCCGTAATGTTGGATTAATGGCACTGGAAACACTACCACTTATGCGTGACATTTTAGCCCACCAAGCAATGGGACGATCGTTTCATCTCTAGCTATTAAAGAAGGAATATTTTCACTATGCAATCGTTTGATGTGGTTATTGTGGGTGGTGGTATGGTTGGCCTTGCTCTGGCTTGTGGATTACGGGGTTGCGGGATGAGGATTGCTGTTATTGAAAATTCTCCGGTGCAACATCAATTTGATCCGCAACAAGCGCCTTCACTCAGAGTGTCTGCTATCAATGCAGCAAGCCAAAAATTACTTGATTATTTAGGTGTTTGGCAAACCATCGTGCAGAAACGAGCTGGTAGTTATCAGCAAATGGAAGTTTGGCAGCAGGATAGTTTTGGTCATATACAATTTGATGCCAAGCAGCATTATTTACCTGGTCTCGGATATATCATTGAAAATTCGATTATTCGTGGATCATTATGGCAACAGGCTCAATCAAGCAAAGATATTACTTTATTAACAGACAATAGATTGCAAAAAGTTGTTTGGGGCGAGAATGAAGTATTTATGACTTTTGATAATGAGCAAATGTTGACGGCAAGGTTGGTAGTTGGTGCTGATGGTGCTAAATCATGGTTAAGGCAAAAAGCGGATATTCCGCTTAGCTTCTGGGATTATGAACATACGGCATTGGTAGCCACCATTCGAACTGAGATGCCCCATATGTTAACTGCTCGTCAATCTTTTCATAACGATAGCATTTTAGCTTTTTTACCGCTACAGGATCCTCATCTTTGCTCAATTGTTTGGTCATTACCGGCAATGCAAGCCAATAGACGCTTGAATTTAGAGGTTTCTGCATTTGAAAAAGAGTTAAGTGTAGCTTTAGATATGCGCCTCGGTTTTTGTCAGTTGATTAGTGAACGTCAGATTTTTCCACTTATTGGCCAGTATGCGCGAAATTTTGCCGGTCAACGTATTGCTTTATTAGGTGATGCTGCTCACACGATACATCCTTTAGCAGGTCAAGGGGTAAATTTAGGCTTTATGGATGTTGCAGAGTTGATTGGACAATTACGGCGTTTGAATAGCTCAGGTAAAGATATTGGGCAGTATTTTTACTTACAAAGTTATGAACGTAAACGTAAACATAGTGCTGTACTGATGTTGGCTAGTATGCAAGGGCTCCGGCAATTATTTGATGGCAATAATCCAGTAAAAAAAATGGTTTGTGATGTTGGATTACTGTTGGCTAATACACTACCAGGCATAAAACCAAAATTGTTAAGCTATGGGTTAGGAGCACATGATATGCCTGAATGGTTAGCAAAAGTCACGACAAATTCCTCAGAAATAGTGTAACTTATCGCTGGATTGCTCTTAATCTATTGTTTTACCGGGAATAACACTACTGGTTTGAAATAGTTGTTTCAATTAATTTAATTTAGCAATTTGGGTTATTATTTTTACTACTGTAGTTACTCTGTTTTTCAGCTCAATGTTTTACTCTACTAATAGGTACTTTGATTTAACAATTTAATTTGTCTATACCTATTAATGAGGAAAATAGAACAATGACGATAAAACAGACTTCATTATATCAGCAGCATTTAGCATGTAATGCAACCATGATCGATTTTCATGGCTGGCTGATGCCATTGCATTATGGCACGAGTTTCGCAGTCTCTAAAAAAGAAGTATAAATTTAAAAACAAGAAAAAATCAGGATGTTCATATTTTGTCCGGTTATCCATGCATTAAAGATATCTATAAAATATTCTTGCAAGTAAGCAGTG
>NZ_NHNG01000563.1:0-581 GCF_002287155.1 Arsenophonus sp. ENCA | reverse complement strand
ACGCCGTAAGTGTTATGGTCAGAGTAAGCCAGTGAAACATAAAAATGCGGCTCTACTTCCTAGCGCTTCAATCTTTGCTGTATCACAAACAAGAGCTACTAAATTAAGAATTGCATAACGATTTGATAGTGTTTACAACGATCTTACCTACACTTAATTCCATAAGTTGTAGATAATAGCTTTCCCTCCCGATGGGCTGGGAAGGTAAAATCTCCCAATTTCAGGGAGGCCAAGTTGTTAAAGAGCGGTGATTGTTTAAAACAATCTATTAATAAAATTAAATCGAATTATTTTTTAGCGTTCTTATTGTTTTATTTTGATAAAGGTTAACATCAAGCATTAGCTTCTTTTGGGTCAACTTTTCAATTAGAAGCGCATATTTCCAAGGGATAACCTCTTCCCAAAGGCTAACTGTAGATTTAGAAACATTAAGAACTTTTGCGGTAGCAACTGTACCGCCAAAATAATTAATTACCGTTTTCTTAAGCATGAACTTATTTCCATCCATCATAGGATATTTAGCTATGAATAATATTTTATATAACAAAACAAAACTGATCAACATACAAAACCAAAAATGT
>NZ_NHNG01000379.1:0-582 GCF_002287155.1 Arsenophonus sp. ENCA | reverse complement strand
TCAGTATTACGTTTGAGTTCCCTGCTGACAGTTGAACGAGAAAGCCCCAATTCTCTAGCAATAGTGGCCTGAGTAACACCGTCAATTATTCGTTTTTCGATATAAAAACGCTCATGTAAGTTCAAATGTTTTCCCTTCATACAACAGTATCTCTTATGGGGTCATTACAGTAATTTTATCTATGTATGACCAAGGATTTACTTTGTTGCATTTCGTTTGGGAATTGGCGGGTAGAGCTAATCCAAAACCTAAGTATACTAGGAGTCGGACTATGCGAAATAGTACCTTCCGTGTGCGCGTAATTGAAGCGCAAAATCAAATAATCGAGTTATTTGCTCGAACCTCACGCAATTTAACCCTTCGTCAGCGTGCCCGGATTCTGAATAGAGTCGGAGGTGCGGTATGAACTCCGAGATGATTAAATTCTTTTTGAGTAGCGGTGTTCCCTGTGGTTTTCGAGTGACCGTGCTCCTTTTAACTTCGGGCTATATTCCGCTTCCTCGCCCGTTCGCTCGCGTTGCTCGGTCACTTGGCTGCGTCGAGCGGTGGGGGTTAAGTTTTAAAAAGATTTCTTGGTTTTTT
>NZ_NHNG01000042.1:0-1506 GCF_002287155.1 Arsenophonus sp. ENCA | reverse complement strand
CATAAACGATTATCTCGTAACAGCCGCTCTTTGTTGATCATTTCAAACCTTTATTCTCTAAGTTAAACCTCTTTTTATTCTCAATAGCGTGACAAAAAATGCAAGTCTCTATTCAGCAACTAGTTTAATAAAGCGCGTGGTCGTTGGCAGTTACAACGTATCTGTATTATTCATCGGATTGGTACTTTACAGCCAGGTGAGGAAATCGTGTTTGTGGGTGTTACTAGCGGTCATCGTAGTAGCGCTTTTTTAGCGGCAGAATTTATTATGGATTATATGAAAACAAAAGCGCCATTTTGGAAAAAAGAGCATTTGGCGCAAGGTCACAGCAGTCGTTGGGTTGAGGCCAGAGCGAGTGATCAAGCCGCATTTCAGCGTTGGTAACACAATTTTTATTGAAATTTAGCTAAATAAAGTAAAAGTAATGTAAAACCTTCTCTTATTTGTGCATATCAAACCATGGTTTTAGCCAGAAATTATGATAGACTTAAGTTTACTGAGTTATTTAGTTTACTAAATAGCTTTATCTTTAACGCAAGTGATGAGGGTAATCATAATGGATCGATTTGAACATCAAAATGATTCGATCGTCCAGCGCGCTGGCGCAGGTATTCAAATCTATATGGCGCAAGTATACGGCTGGATGACGGTAGGTTTGTTATTAACTGCGTTTGTTGCTTGGTATGCTATTAATAATAGTAATATTATTATGTATCTGGCGACGCATAGTTGGGTATTGATAGGCCTCATTGTTGCTGAATTTGCATTAGTCATAGGATTATCATTCCTGTTGCCCAAATTGAGTGGCGCGCTGGCAACGGCCATGTTTATGTTTTACTCGGCGCTGACGGGCTTAACCATTTCTCTCGTATTAGTTGCCTACACTGGCGCTTCGGTTGCCAGCACCTTCTTTATCACTGCTGCTATGTTTGGGGCACTTAGTTTTTATGGTTATACAACCAAACGTAGCTTAAGTGGTATGGGTAGTTTCTTATTTATGGCACTAATCGGGCTAATTATTGCTTCATTGGTCAATATTTGGCTGCAAAGTTCTGGCTTAACGTTGGTTATCACCTACGCCGGCGTATTAATTTTTGCAGGTTTGACGGCTTATGATACACAGAAACTGAAGGACATGGGCAGCCAAATTGATAGCCGTGATCAAGAAGGTATGCGTAAATACGCTATTCTTGGTGCATTGACACTTTATTTAGATTTTATTAACTTGTTCTTAATCATGTTACGTATTCTTGGCGATCGCCGTTAATTTAATCTGTTTGTTAAAAAAATCCTGCTGATAATGTTAGCGGGATTTTTTATTCTACCATTTAGGCAATTTTTCGGCGAAATAACCAATAGGCCAGGCTTGTGGTAAACAATAAACTAGTTGCTGAATAGAGACTTGCATTTTTTGTCACGCTATTGAGAATAAAAAGAGGTTTAACTTAGAGAATAAAGGTTTGAAATGATCAACAAAGAGCGGCTGTTACGAGATAATCGTTTATG
>NZ_NHNG01000234.1:0-1508 GCF_002287155.1 Arsenophonus sp. ENCA | reverse complement strand
CCAATGTAGCAAAATGCACTGGAGCAGTTACCGACTTAATTTCAATTACCCCGTCACTGCCTACGAGACCGTCTGGACTATCGCCATAATCACCGAGGTCGAAAAATCCGCCATTGGTGACATCAACATTTCTCTGAATTTCATATAGCATTCTAGCCATCGGCTCTTGTTCATGACCGCGTTGCATATGTGCATTAAAGTAGACATTCTCGGACTTTTTTTTCTTGATGATTTCAAGCGCAATTTGTAGTGCATATTTTTTTGCCGGTTCACCAAAAGCTTTCCCTTGGTTGGCCATGAAGCAGCCGAATTGAGACGCTGTAACTTTTCCTGTTCTCAGTTCATTCCACGCTTCGGTATTTTGTTCTACATCATGCCACTGCATCATGCTGGCACCTCGTAGTAAGCATCACGGCGTTCCATCAAATACAGGAACTGTGCCATTTTTTGCATAACGTCATATAGAGAGTCATTAAAGCTATCGGTTGTTTCTAGTGCCAGCAGCAAGGCATCATGTTCGTCACCTGAATTTGAACTAGAAAATAGTTGAGCAATGTAGGGATTAGTCAATCGCTCGTATAAGTATTCACCCTCTGGTACACATGCCTCCACTTCCTCGATTGTTAAGTGTTTCATCGCCCGAAGAATTTCGTTTTCAGTTTGAATGTCCATGCGGTTTCCTTCTTCGGCGGTAAATTAATATCTTTTCCCCTGCCCAAAAGCACCACCGCTAACCGTTCCTGAATACCCAAGGCGGTACTTACTGCTATTGAGTACATCAGTCGCATTTGTGGTTATTTTTTTCGCTATCTTTTTGTTTGGCTTGCAGGTTGCAAGCGTAAACTTCGCCAACCTATTTACTGCATTCCTTTGCTCAGCAGTTGCTTCTGGATGTTCGTTGTTAAGATGCTGTTTTGCTTTTACCGCCTTAAATACTGATTTACACAGCGGGCAAAAAGCCGTCATTTCCCAAAATTTCACGTATATTCCTTCGTTTGACGTAAAGCAATCTCGCCGCCTTCTTCGGCGGTAACGATTCTTGACTGTATAGAGATAAGCTTTCGTTAAGCAGCGGTTATCAATACTGTCCGTTGGGTATCTGTGTAATTGATTTTTGAATGTAGCAAGAAGGTTTATGAGGTAATTTTCTTGTTCGTTATCTTGGGGCCATGCGCTATCAATAATTTCTTCATTTGAGAGTGTTTTTATTAGATGTAATCGTAATAAACGTACTTCATCTTTCTCTCTGTACTGCTTGATATACATGGTTTTTCTAAGGTTATTGCGTTTTTTCTGTGAGTTCACAATAACTCTCCTCCACAAGAAGATTTTTGCTGAGTACCAAAAGATACTCACCACAAATCCACCTATTGGTTATTCGGTGTATGTGTACGCTGCCGTCAGCGTACCCCGGCTGGAAAGTCCCTACGATAGTAGGCTCAACTCCGCTTCGCATAAACAACCTACGAAGCTATCAGCAAATTACAGGCGCAACTTCCCTGCCATCC
>NZ_NHNG01000346.1:0-1514 GCF_002287155.1 Arsenophonus sp. ENCA | reverse complement strand
TACAGGTTTCGATCTTGACCAGCGGGTCACCCAACTTGTCGATCGTCTGTTGGTGATACTGGTTTGCAAAGAGGTCATTCTTAATGGCGCTGCGTTTCTTCATGGTGGTTAGCTCAGTAGACCAGCTTCCGATAACTTTATCAGCAAAATCAAACTCGGCTTAGGTTTTTCGAGGTGCCCTGATATTATATTCAGTTATTTTCATTGAATCTCCTCAATACCATCAACTAAAATTTTACCAAGATACTGATGATTATAGAATTATAAATCTAACAAAAACTGGTTTAATTTATTTTTAAGTATTAAGAATATGTTGTTCTGTAAACAATGCTGTTTTTTCAATAAGGTTATAATGCAAAGGATTACAACCAACATAAAATTGAGTAACTAGAAAACCCATTTTACTCTTTTCAAATAAAACAGCATTGGCATAATAACTTTCAGGTTTAAGCATCTTAGAAAAAAGATGCGTGCCATATTTATGGAAAAATATTCGCATTAGCCATATAGAATAACGACAATAACTAACATAGTACTTACCTTCGATGGATAAACCATTTTCAACAATAAAGGTCATTAACAGATCACCATTCCATTTTTGACATATCATACAATTACAAACAGAGATTTCATAACAAGGTTGTTCTGTTTTTAATATAACTGGCTCATATAAAGATTGATCCTCATACTGCATAAACATGCCCTTTTATTATTAAAAAAAAAATAAAAACATAGCAATTTTTTAAAATCAATAACTATTTTTTAACCAAAAGGTTTGAGTAATATATATGTGATCCGGCTCGTTATTATGCTATTTAACTATCTCAAAAACGATAATTTTTTAACAATAAATTGCTTAATCAAATCAATGCTGACTTTCCAAAAATTTCTGTTTAAATTGATACAATAAAGTAAAAGCACTCAATTATTGAAATTATGATAATAAAAAAGCTATTGAAAATATGTTCAATAGCTTCTTATGTATAAGATATCTAATTTATACTTGAGTCATACGATTAAGTAATGGAGCCGTAAGGGCCCATTCCCAGTCGAAACGCAACAAACCCATAAAACGTTATGCAGCCATTAGATGAGCTAAAAATACTTCATTTGGAGAAAAATAGCCCAACGATTTTCGTCCCCGAGTATTAAGTATGTGCTCAAGTTCTGCAATCTCGTTGTCCGTGACTGAGTTGAAGTCCGTTCCTTTTGGGTAAAAACGGCGGATAAGTCCGTTACTGTGTTCATTTAAACCACGCTCCCATGAGTGATAAGGCCTGGCAAAGAAGACATTAGCACCGGTGATCTCAGTTATCTGTTTATGCATGGAGAACTCAGAACCGTTATCGGCCGTCAAAGTTTTAAAGTCACAGAAGGTATTTGCTACAATGTCACGGAAAGCATCTACAACAGTATCAGCGCGTTTATTCGGTAACTTGCGGATAATAATCTGCTTGGTAGCTTTATCCGCTAGAGTCAGTAAGAATGACTTCTGATCTTTACCAAATACAGTA
>NZ_NHNG01000557.1:0-6728 GCF_002287155.1 Arsenophonus sp. ENCA | reverse complement strand
AAGTCGCTCTGGTTGCCTGCATGCGCAAACTGTTGACCATCCTGAATGCGATGCTCAGAAAGAACGAAGAATGGGATGAATCCTACCATCAGGTTACTACGTAATTTTGTTGGTCAAGACAGTTGCTGTTTTTCTGCAATGAAAAAACGGACATTAGCATGGGCTGTTGGAATATAAGGATTGAGTGGATGAGTAACTAAAGAAACTCCCATTGCTTGATAGCGACGACCTACCAGTAGTGGACGATTTTCTGTGGCAGAAGCAGGTAAATGCTCACCACTTATATGGGAAAAATTGACTCCTACTTGCTCAAAAATCGTCCCGTTTTTTAATATACGGCTACGACCGCTACCTTTTTGTTTATGTTGCCAGTTATGTTGGGCAAATTTTGCGGTGTTATCGATATGTTCAAATTGCTGACAGAGCTTATCTTGCAAAGTGAGAAGAAATGCTTTCACTGCATTAATATCAGGTATATTCATAACATTGCTTTTGATTATTATTAGAGTAGTAGATTAGCGGTTAATTATACACTCAATACGGTCTGAATACATTTTGTTATTGATTGGATCTGTTAGTATTGCAATAACGATAGCAAAATATTAAGCATGACTGCCTATAAATATTAATAGTAGAGTTATGCATGTATCCGTAAGTCAAGTAAGCTAATTATAGTCTATTCAAAAACTGTCGTAGTTGGCAGTTTAAGTCTATGGTTAATAATATAATTGTCGATTAGTAAAGTTAACAATTTCAGCTAAAAAGCAGGACTATTTATGTATTCTCTTATTGTCAGAATGGAATGGATTTAATATAAAATTAATTTTAGCCAATAAAATTCTGTCATTATTTAGTGTTGGTATTATTATTTTAGTAAATTTTAATTACTTGCTATTGAAAAGCCAAGTAGAGCGGTGTTAAATAAACAGAATAATAGGTTTACGTAATAACCATATGATTTTATTGTAAATAAATTAAATTATTTAAACGTGAAATAATGATTCATGGAGTATAAAATCAACATTTTCGGCGCTATCTTATTCATTTTATTTTGCTACCATCATTCTTGTTTAGATAATAAGAATGCCAATGTTTATTCTTCACTAAGTAGGTAAAAAAATATGGAAATAAGAACCTTTCAACAAGATGATTTTGAAGAAATTATTACATTATGGGGGCTTTGTCAGCTAATTCAAACAGATAGAGATCCTGAAGCAGATATCGAGCGTAAAATGTTATCGGGGGCAGATCTTTTTTTAGTTGCTGAAATGGCAGGTGAAGTTGTTGGTACCATCATGGGAGGATACGATGGTTATTAAGGATCTGCTTATTATTTAGCGGTGCACCCTGAATACCGTGGTAGAGGGATTGCTAATGCATTAATTAGTCGTTTAGAAAAAAAATTAATTGCTAAAGGTTGCCCACAAATTATGTTTTTAGTACCTGAAGAGAATGACGCTACCATCTGTATGTGTGAGAAAATGGCTTACGAAGAGTTACAACAGGAAAATATTTTATATACTAAACGATTAATTGATGACCAAGCGTTTGAGTGATTAATGCAATTAATTTGATGATACCAATATTTATCTTTTTTGATATAAAATTTTATTAATTTATTTTTTATAAAAATTTTTTATGGGTATTAGTGGGTTAATTTTAAACTGTCAGATTAATAAAAGTTAATTTCATCTTTATTTGAAAAAAACTTGTTTTACTTGCTTTTTTGTAGATTATTAACTTGTATTCTATCACGCTGCTAACTTCACACATTATAAACAAATTTTAAATAAAATTATTAATATTTTTACTTTTTTTATTATATTGTAAATTAATTTTAAGGGGTTTTTTATGCCACAACTTTTTGGCAACAGCCGATTACTTTGTTTAAAAGTGTCATTTGTAACAAGTCTATTATTACTAACCGGATGTAGTAGTATTTCATGGTCAAGTTTATATCCAATGAATTGGTTTGCCGGTTCAGTTAAAATTTCCGCTACCGGAGTTGGTCAGATTAATAAAATGACCCCGATGGAAGAACAGATTATTGCAGCAGCGTTAAATAACCGATACCATTTTCGTTCTGGAATGCAAATTGAGCAGGGGCAATTAATGTCTCTTTTCCAAGGTATAAATAATTTTCAAGAAAAGATAGTCATTTATGGTGTTGAGAATGGGGAAGTTAAGCGAATCGAAATCATGGATGAAGATATTAAAACAGTATGGGATACAAAAATAGGAACACTATTCTCGCAAATCTATCAAAACGCAGTGCAAGGTAGTTGTTACCCTGATTCAAAGCAAACCAATATGTTAACTATCAATTGTGTTTCTCCTCAATCTAGCCATGTTACTTATCGTTTTACTGGCAAATGGAGTGGCCCCAAAAATCTAGTGCCATCAAATGATGTTTTAGCTAATTGGAAAGTCAGTGGTATTATTTGGTCTGCACAATAATGATTTAATTTGGTAATAAATTATATTAAGACGTTATATAAAAATTGAATTGTTTAAATCCTTTAATCAAAGTTGCATATTATAACTTTGTTGCAAGGATTATCAGCTATTTATGTTGCTATTAGCGTTGTTTTATTTTTTATAATAAAAATAATTAGGTAAATAATGTGGATTATTTGGAAAAATTTATTGGTAATACGCCACTAGTTAAGCTAAAAAGATTGACTAAAAATAGGGATGCAGAAATTTGGGTAAAACTAGAGAGTAATAATCCTGCCGGTTCAGTCAAAGATAGAGCTGCCCTTTTTATGATCCAGCAAGCAGAAAAACGGGGTCAAATTACACCTGGTGATACCTTAATTGAAGCAACTAGTGGTAATACAGGGATCGCATTGGCAATGATAGCCACCATAAAGGGATATAAATTAAAATTATTAATGCCGGAAAATATGAGTGTTGAACGTCAGTCAGTGATGCGAGCTTATGGTGCTGAAATAGTTTTGGTTAGTGAAGCGGAAGGGATGGAAGGGGCTCGTGATCGTGCATTAGAGATGCAATCTCGAAATGAAGGTAAAGTGCTTGATCAATTTAATAATTTTGATAATCCGTTAGCCCATTTTATGACGACAGGACCTGAAATTTGGCGTCAGACAGCAGGGCGGATCACGCATTTTGTCTCAAGTATGGGGACAACTGGGACAATTACCGGTGTCAGCCAATATTTAAAATCTAAATCAAATAAAATAGAAATTATCGGTTTGCAACCAGCAGAAAATAGCTATATCCCAGGGGTTCGGCGCTGGTCTCAAGATTATATTCCAAGTATATTCAGATCTGCACAAGTTGATAGAATATTGGATATCTCTCAGATAGAAGCAGAACAAATGATGAAAAACCTAGCAATAGATGAAGGTATCTTTTGTGGTATTAGTTCAGGAGGCGCTGTAGCAGGGGCATTACGCGTTGCTAAACAGAACCCTGGGGCAGTTATTGTGACTATTATTTGTGACAGAGGGGATCGTTATCTTTCCACCGGGTTATTTAATTGAATTAAATAATATCAAAAATAAATAGTTGTTTATAGGAAATAATTCTTATTATTAAATAGTGAAAAAGTTCCCTTCATAAATAATTAATGAAGGGAAGAATAGTAGTTTATTTTTTGATCTGCATAATAACTGTTTCACCTACAACAACAGAGCCACTAAGTTTAGTTAGCTCTTTTATTTCATCCATATTAGAAATGACCACAGGTGTTAATGTTGATTTTGCTTTTTCTTCTAATAGAGGAAGATCAAGTTCAAGCACTAAATTGCCTTTTTGTACTTTTTGTCCTTCCTCTGCTATGCGGGTGAATCCTTCACCCTTTAATTCAACTGTATCAAGACCGCAATGGACAAATAACTCAATACCATTATCTGATTCGATAGAAAATGCATGGTTCGTTTCAAATATTTTACCAATAGTGCCATCAACTGGAGCAACAATTTTGTTACCAGTAGGCTTGATAGCAATACCATCACCAACAATTTTCTCGGCAAAAACAACATCTGGCACATCTTCTATATTAACAACTTCACCTGAAATTGGCGCAATAATATCAATAGTATAAGCGCTATTTTTATCATCTGAAACCAGTGATTTGAGTTTGTCAAACAGACCCATGGATCTTCTCCTAATTAATTGTTTTCTTATGGGGTCAAGAGTTGGTTGATGATTTTAGCAAAGTGTTTTTTCTTTAATAAATGTTTCAACCAAATCCATCAATTCCTTCGCTGTCGGTTGATTAAGAGCTTGTTCTGCTAATGTTTTTGCATCTTTGAAATTTGCATTTCGGATAATTTTTTTAATAGTTGGGATTGAGATTGCACTCATACTAAATTCATCTAATCCCATACCAAGTAATAATAGTGTAGCACGTTCATCACCAGCAAGCTCACCACACATACCTGTCCATTTCCCTTCTGCATGAGAAGCATCAATAACTTGTTTAATAAGTTTTAACACTGAAGGAGACATTGGATTATAAAGGTGAGAAATTAGATCATTTCCGCGATCAACCGCTAAGGTATACTGTGTTAGGTCATTGGTTCCGATGCTAAAAAAATCGACTTCTTTTGCTAAATGATGCGCAATAACCGCTGCTGCTGGTGTTTCAATCATAATCCCAACTTCAATCGACTGATCGAAAGCGTGCTTTTCCTCGGTTAATTGCTGTTTAAGTATAGCTAGCTCTTCTTTTAAGGTGCGAATTTCTTCTACAGAAATGACCATGGGAAACATAATACGTAGATGGCCGAAGGCAGAGGCTCTTAAAATAGCACGTAATTGAGCGTGCAGGATTTCTTTGCGATCAAGGGAAATACGAATTGCTCGCCAACCAAGAAAAGGATTTTTTTCTTTCGGTAGGTTCATATAGGGAAGATCTTTATCCCCACCAATATCCATGGTACGAATAATAATAGCCTGTGGCCCCATAGCTTCTGCAACCGCTTTATAAGCTTGAAATTGTTCTTCTTCGCTAGGTAAATTATTGCGATCCATAAACAGAAATTCAGTACGGTACAGACCCACAACTTCAGCACCATTACGTTCAGCACCTTCTACATCACGTACAGTACCAATATTGGCGCAAACTTCAACTTGATGACCATCTAAAGTTATTGCGGGCAAATCTTTCAATTTTGCGAGTTCACTTTTTTCACGTAAATATTCATCTTTAATTTGTTTAAGCTTGTCAATCTCACTATCAGATGGATTTTGATAAATATGATTATTGAGAGCATCTAAAACAAGATAATCGTTTGGTTGGATGTTCTTCGTTGCATTGCTTGTGCCAACAATAGCCGGAATTTCCAGCGATCTGGCCATAATTGAAGTATGAGAAGTGCGTCCGCCTATATCAGTAATAAAGCCAAGCACTTTCTTCAAGTTTAATTGTGCGGTTTCAGAGGGGGTAAGATCTGCTGCAACCAAAATGACTTCTTCTGCAATTGAACCAAGATCAACAATAGGCAACTCTAAAATATTTTTTAGCAGGCGTTTACCAATATCTCTGACGTCAGCGGCACGTTCCTTGAGGTATTCGTCATTTAATTCTTCTAATGCTGTGGCTTGTTCTTCAATCACTTTTTGGGCTGCAGCATCCGCAGTTTTGTGCTCTTTTTTGATGAAAGAAAAAATTTCCTGCTGAAATTCTTCATCATCAAGCAGCATTATATGACCTTCAAATATTTCCGCTTTTTCTTCACCAAGATTTTTTTCTGCGGTTTTTTTTATTGTTTCTAATTGTGCGATTGCTTTATTGATTCCAAGCTTAACGCGTTCAATTTCACTGACAATTTGGTTGTCAGAAATTTTCTCTTGATTGACAACAATTGGCGCTTCTTTAAGAATTAATGCCTTGCCGAAGGCGATACCTGGTGATACTGAAATTCCTGAAATCATAAATGTTACCTTACTACCAATGGGCGAAAAATAGCTAGCTCATAGGACTGGCTTTGATACTTATGGTTAAATAGATATCCCCAGATAAAGGTATCCAGGGATAAAAAATAGAAAATAAATGTTATATTGCCCGTATGTCATTACTCCAATTCGGCCATTAGTTTAACTAGATGTTCTACTGCTTTCTGCTCATCTTCACCTTCAGCAGAAATAGTGACAACCGTTCCTTGAGTCAGGCCGAGTGTTTGTAGTTTAAATAAACTTTTAGCGCTCGCAGATTTGCCGTTATAGGAAAGTGTAATTTCAGAAGAAAAACTTTTTGCCTCTTTGACAAACTGAGCCGCCGGGCGAGTGTGAAGACCATTAGGTGCTGTGATGGTGACTTCTTGTTGGAACATATTTTTTCCCTCAACAAACTTAATATTTTTTATTAGTAAATCCAAAATATTTTAGCTGAAATAATCTGGATTTGTGTATTACTTTTCAGTGATAATAAAAGAAAAACGTTTTTTTTCCATTATCAATCATAAATTTTATGTATATCGACATTATAGAACCAGACATGTTAATTTGCCTAGTTTATGCTCTATTTGTAAATTTTCACTGTTTATTTTTTGATTAATTTCGATTGTCGAAATAATTAATGACTTAAATACTAAACTCGTTTCAAGAAATCATCTTAATACACACTAAACTTTAAGCGTGTTGCTTAATAGTGAAATAAGGGTGTTTCGGTGATTGAAGTAAATTTTACGCTGTTCTGAGATGGAAATTCCAAAGACCTGCGCTAAGGAGTAAGAAGGTATCATCAATAAAGGGTCTAC